>JAQYDI010000143.1 GCA_028724245.1 Lachnospiraceae bacterium | reverse complement strand
CCTTCGAAATCCCGGATGAATTCAAACATGCCGGTTACCAGTTCTACGATATCTTTTGATTCATAGTCACCGTTAAGGATCAGGTAATTGCCGGTACGGCAGCCCATGGGACCGAAATAGATGATCTTATCGCCCCAGACGGGATGGTTGCGCAGGTAAGTCGCCCCCAGATGTTCAATGGTATGCAGCTCAGCCGTATTCATAACCGGCTCCCGGTTGGGCTTCGTCATACGCAGATCAAAAGTAGTCAGAACCGCATCACCCGCAGTATCCTTTCTTGAAACGTAAATCCCCGGCAGCAGATCCAGATGATTCACAGTAAAACTTGCAATCTTTTCCATAACACGCACTCCTTATAATAAATTCAGGGCAGCAGTCCGGAGACAGCCTCCAAACAGCTGCCGTTCAGGTTCATGCATCATTATATAAAAAAATAAGCCCTGATGCAATTACCCTTTCCAATCTTTGCAACGGTTCAAAGCCATCGTTACTGTTCAGCACAAGTCATAAATCTGTCGTTTCCCCCAACTATGAAATAACCTGCGGCGGCAGACGGACATGGTATCCTGTAAAGGGGGCCGTAGAAAACGCCGGTGCTTAACGAGCAGGCTGCCGAAGGTGGTCTGCGAGTTTAGCATCCGCTGCGTTTGATCCCGAGCGAAAGCGGGCCCCCGTACAGGATACCATGTCTGTCTGCTTCACCTTCCCGTTATTTCAAACCAGAAAACTGTTGAGTATCATTCCTGCTATAATGATGCCGATGCCGATAAAACCGGATGCTGTCGGCATGGCATCTCCGAGAAAGCAGATGCCGCCGAGCAGTGTGAAAAGTACTTCTCCCGACTGGGTTGCCTCGATTACGGCCAGCTGTCTGGGATTATGTTTTACCATATTTGTGGCTTCAAAAAACAGAATGGTGGCGATGACACCGGAGAATACCGCTACGATCAGAGACTGGAAGATCTGTCCTGCGCCCGGCATTCCGTGTGAAGCCAGTGCATATACGGAGCACAGGAACCAGAACGGCATGCTGCAGAGTGTCATGCCGAATACACGCTGTATTGTTGTCATCTCCGCAGGAGCGTACTGCAGCATTTTCCGGTTCCCCAGCGGATAGGAAAAACCGGCTACGATGATCAGCGCCAGCGCAGCAAGCATTCCGTCTGTGTGGATATGATCTGCATGAGAGAGCTGAAGAAGAAAGATACCCACAAGAATCACCGCAGAACACAGCAGGTTTTTAAACGGAATCTTTTTTCCAAACAATGGAGTCAGAAGCACACCGGCCACAATGGTGATCTGCCATGTGGCAGCAGTAAACCAGGATTCCCCGTAAACCGACGCCATGGACAGCGGCATATAAAACAGACCAAAACCTACCGTACTCCACAGAAACCACTGCACAGGCTGTTTCCTGATTTCCCGAAAAACAGCCTGCACCCCTGTCTGTTTCTGCACGATCACCCACAAAACCGGCAGGGTAAACAGATATCTGAGCGAAGCACTCCACAGCCAGTATCCACCGCCCAGATTCATACTCCTGTTAAAAAGAAACGTAAACGCAAAAAACAAAGAACCAAGCAAACCATAAAACAATGCTTTTTTCATACTGTAGATAACCTCCATCGTTTGAAATCCAATAAAAGAAAATACCACACATATACAAAAAAATCAATGAATTAAAAATAGCTGTTGGATAATGAATTAGGGAACTTTTTGATATAATATTTTTTAAAAAGTTCCCTAATTCATAATGACATTTAGGGAACTTTATGATATTATATAGTAATAAAAGTTCCCTAAAGGAGAATGTATTATGAATGAGTTCGATGAAATTCAAAAACTTTTACAGGATAAAGCCGATTGTCAGGCTCGTATAAATCTTATTCCATATGATGGGTCACCGGAGATAAAAGAAAATGC
The DNA here is from genome assembly GCA_028724245.1 of Lachnospiraceae bacterium. Lineage (GTDB taxonomy): Bacteria > Bacillota > Clostridia > Lachnospirales > Lachnospiraceae > TWA4. The sequence goes on along the minus strand of JAQYDI010000143.1, from coordinate 16,959 downwards.
AAGTGGGAAATATTTGTATATTCGTAAACGAATTGGGAGTCGTTTAACATCTACATATGTAGATGTGTATTCCGAAGATCTGTATCAATTATTGCTGCGTAATGCAAAAGAACTTCGGGAATTAAAAAAGAAAATCAGGAAAATAGACAAAAAACTGGCTGATCTTGGATATATTCCATCAGAGTTAGATCCCCGTGTTATTCAGAATCTGGATTTTGCCAGAATAAATATGAAGGCCAATATATATGATCAGGCTGTATTGGAAGGTGTAGCTACATCATTTCCACAAACAGAAGATATTATTGATAATGGAACTGTTAATGGAATGACCGCTGCTGATATCCAGAAAATTCTTAATCTAAAACATGCGTGGGAGTTTATACTTGACCCGGATGTAATTCAGGCAAAATCAGACTATTATTTGCTGTGCCATATTGCAAAACTTGTAAACGAAGGTTTTTTTGCAGATGGTGGAAGAATAAGAGGCGTTCCCGTTACGATTGGAGGAAGTATTTACAAACCACCAATTCCTGTAGAATCTATTGTGAAAGAGCGAATTAACGATATTCTGAATGCTGGTAAAACACCGATTGAAACTGCTGTTGAACTGTGCTTGTACAGCATGAAAACACAGGTATTTATTGATGGAAATAAAAGGGCATCCGTGATTTTTGCAAATCATTATCTGATTGCTCATGGACAGGGGTTTCTGGTTATTCCCGAAGAATATGTATCGGAATTCAAAAAGAAACTGGTAGCTTATTATGAAGGAGAGGATATAAAAATAATCAGTGAGTTTCTTAAACAGAACTGCTGGAAAAATTTCTGATACTTCACTCTGCGTTGACTTTTGTACTGAGGTGTGATAAATTAATGATATTGTGGATAAATTTATTCTTCGGGAGGCAGAAGAGATGATTAATGATAAAAAAGTTTTATTCAGCGGTATGCAGGCTACCGGTAATCTGACACTTGGCAATTATCTGGGAGCTTTGAAGAACTGGGTGACACTCTGTGATGAGTACGAATGCTTTTATTCCGTAGTAGATATGCATTCCATTACGGTACGTCAGGACCCTGCTACACTCAGAAAGAGATCCAGAGAACTGCTGATGATCTATATTGCGGCAGGTATTGATCCGGAGAAAAACTGTCTGTATTATCAGTCACATGTTCCGGGTCATGCGGAGCTGGCATGGATTTTGAACTGCTTTACCTATATGGGAGAGCTGAACCGCATGACACAGTTTAAGGACAAGGCGGCAAAACATGCTGACAATATCAATGCAGGTCTGTTTACGTATCCGGTACTGATGGCAGCCGATATCCTGCTTTATCAGGCAGATGTGGTTCCGGTAGGTATCGATCAGATGCAGCATCTGGAACTGACCAGAGATATTGCGGAACGTTTCAATAACATTTACGGAGATGTATTTACAATTCCTGAAGCTTATGTGGGCAAGGTCGGTGCCAAGATCATGAGTCTGCAGGATCCTTCCAAAAAGATGTCCAAATCAGATGAGAATCCCAATGCAAGCATTTATCTGATGGATGATCCGGATACGATCATGAGAAAGTGCAAGCGTGCCGTGACCGATTCTGAAGGCGTTGTTCTTTACCGTGATGAGCAGCCCGGTGTTAAGAATCTGATCGATATTTACAGTGCATGCTCCGGAAAGACGCCTGATGAGGTTGTAAGAGAATTTGACGGAAGAGGATACGGAGAGCTGAAGATGGCTGTGGGTGAATCTGTTGTTTCTGTTCTGAAACCGCTTCAGGAACGCCATGCAGAACTGGCAAAAGATAAGGCTTACATTGACAGAATCATTAAGGACAATGCGGAAAAAGCAACATACTACTCCAATAAGACACTGAGCAAGGTAAAACGCAAGATCGGTTATCCTGATAAGATTCGATAGGATGGATGGCAGACGTTTGTCAGCACAAGCGATCCGGGAGATGATTATAATCGGGATAGACATATACGAAACAGGGCATCGGCAATACCCTTACGGGGGTTGCTGATGCCCTGTTTTTCGATCATTCAGGTGCTAATCACTAATCATGCTCGTTGTGATTTTCACTGTTTTCATGAACCTGTCCGGTATCACCGCCGCCGCTGTTTCCGGAGCCGCCGCCTTCTTCGGCTCCCGGATTTTCGCTGTCACCGCTGTTGTTCTGGGATTCCTCCGCTTTCTTTGATTCTTCTGCAGCTTTCTCAGATTCTTTCCGGCTTTCCTCTTCTGATCTGGAAGCAGCGACAGACTCGGCAACATGGTCAATTCCGCAGGTCCCCAGATTGCCGATTGCGTAATTGCTGTCATCAGAATCACCGGTAGCAGTGGAATCAAGTGACATAAAGACCTTCGTTGTTTTGGACGGACACTTATCGGTTGCACGCAGACCGGATGACGAACAGATGGATACGCTTACATGTTTGTCACAGATCTCAGTGGGTTCCGTGCCCGATGTAAAATATTCCGTATAGATCATGCTGCCGCGGGGATCGTGGTCGCATACGCCCGATACGGCCAGTTTGCCGGATTTTCTGCAGATCTGCTTGGATACGATTCCGGAGGGGGCTTTGAATCCGGGATCAGGGAGATTTTCATGGACCCGGGTCATGATTGCTTTCCAGATATCCTTATGATAGCCGTCTTCGCTGATTTTCTGCAGTTCATCGTATCCGGACCAGAGTACGGCAGTGTAGTAAGGTGAAAAACCTGCAAACCAGATATCGTTGGTACTGCTGGTTGTACCGGTTTTGCCTGCGATGGACATGCCGTCAACATCGGCGCGTTTACCTGTACCTGTCAGGTAGACACCGTTGCCGCTGGGATAACGGTTTCCATCCATAACTTCTTCCATGGCATCCGTCAGCAGCCATGCAGTGGACTCCTTCATGACTGTGTGTGTTTCGGGCGTGTTATCGATGATAACATTGCCGTCGCTGTCCAGTATCTTTGTATAAAAAACCGGCTCCGTGTAGGTTCCGCCGTTGGCAATGGTTGCAAAGGCTGCTGTTGTTTCCAGATTGGTCACACCATCCGTCAGACCGCCAAGGCTGAGTGAGGCATTGATATCACTGTAGGTTTTGCCGTTGGAATCAGTCCGTGATTCAACCAGGGTCGTAAAACCGTACTTTTCAAGATATTCGAAAGCCAGTGCAGGTGTTACGGTTTCATTCAGACATTTGACCGAAACGATGTTCATGGAGTATACGATACTCTGACGAATGGAAGAATAGCCCACATATCCGCTTTTCCAGTAATTGGAAAATTCCTTGTCGCCCACAGAGTAGGGACCGTCGTAGTAAACGCTGGCAAGTGTATCTCCGCAGGTATCGAGAGCCGGTGTAAATCCGGCAAGAACCTTGAACAGGGAACCGGGCTGTCTTGTTGTAGAGGTCGCACGGTTCAGGGACAGATCGGTTGTTTTCTCGCCGCGTCCGCCTGAAATGCCAAGCACATAGCCGGTGGACTGATCCATGAGTACAAATGAAACCTGAGGCTGCAGTGTATAATTGATGGAGGTCAGTTCCCATGTATCGCCTGCGGATTCATCTGTTTCGGCTGCAGCGAACTCTTCGATGTAATCCATCAGATCCTCTTTGCTGTCTGCAATCAGTTTGAAAGTAGGCTCTTCGCTCCGGAAATACTGCTTCAGATTATTCTCCGTAAATGTTTTGGAAGTGCCGTCTCCGTAGGAAACCTCCAGAGTGAAGGTGCAGGAATACTGCTTCAGGGAATCCGGGTAATGAGACTCATCATTGACTTCTTCATCGATGATATTCTGAATGGCAGGTTCCATGGTGGTGTAAATACGCAGTCCGCCGCTGTAAAGCAGATGGTTGGCCTGCGCCTGTGTATAACCGCGGTCTTTCTGCAGATCCTCGGCAACCTGCTCAATAACAGCATCCACAAAATAACTGTTGGGAGAATCCTTTTCGGCGGTATACGTTTCATTCTGAACCTGAATCCGCGCATACACATCATCTTTCAGCGCTTCAGCCTCTTCCTCCTCAGTTATATATCCCTGTTCGGCCATATCAGAAAGAATCTTTTCCACACGGGTCCGGTTCTTGTCAGGATGGGTGATGGGATTATAGGAGGTGGGATTGTTGGTAATTGCCGCAAGTACGGCACATTCGGATAAAGTCAGTTCTGAATACTCCTTGCCGAAATAGCGTTCGGAAGCAATGGCGATTCCAAGCGTGTTGCTGCCGAGATTGATCGTATTCAGATAGCTTAACAGAATTTCTTCCTTGGCTTCCTGTTTGCCTTTTTCTGCTGTCAGATCCTCTTCCAGCTGCAGGGCGAGATACTGCTCCTGAATCTTTCTTTCCAGCCGGTCGCCCAGACTGTTTTCACTCACCCAGTCAGTGAAAACATTGTTCTTGATCAGCTGCTGTGTGATGGTGCTGGCTCCCTCGGAAAACCTGAAGCCGGAAGTAATACCTTTAATACCGGCTCTGACAATACCTTTCAGGTCGATGCCGTTGTGTTCCCAGAAACGGGAATCTTCAACAGCGACAAAGGCGTTGATCAGATCTTCGGGAATAGAATCGTAATCCTTGACATTCTGACGATGAGAACCGGCCTGAACCAGCGTTTCCATCAGGTTGCCGTTCGCATCATAAATCATGGACATCTGTTCATTGGGAATGATATCCTTGTCGCTGATTCTGGGGGCATCATCAATAATGCCCTTGATCATACCGACACCGATGCTTACCACCAGACAGATGCAAAGAAGCAGACCGATAAAAAACATGGAAATCGTCATAAATATGGAACGGGATTTCCGTTTCCGCTGGCGGGAGCCATGTTTTTTCAGTTCTTTTTGTACTCCGTCTTTTCCTAAATTCATAAATATATCCTTTCCATAAATGCTCTGTTGATAATCCTGAAAATCATCCATGCCCCGTGGTACATGCGATTTTATGCATGTATACGCATTGGTTGGGCATACGTTCTCATTATAACAAATTGTGAAAAGAAAATAAATACGGGAATTTGTGAAGTTTACATGCAGCAGATAAAAAAAGTATTAAGAATCCATAAAAGATTCTGACTGGTTTTGCAAACGGGAAGTATTTGTGATATGATTAGGAAAGATTTTGTCAAAGGCAGGCTGAATTTGCGGTTAAAACTACTTTTCATCCGCGTTTTTTTCATATATACTGGTGTCGATGACAGGAATACGATCTGAGGATAAGATATGGTAGAATCATACAAAACCGTCTATACGGGCGGAGAAGAAGAAATTATCGAAAAAAAGTCGCGTTTTATTGCGGCGGTGGAGCATGTGGAAACCGAAGAGGAAGCTCTTGCATTTATTGAAACTGTTCGTAAAAAGCACTGGAATGCAACCCACAACTGCTTTGCATATATCATCGGGAACAAACAGCCGCTGATGCGCTGCAGCGATGATGGGGAGCCGTCGGGTACGGCGGGACGTCCCATGCTGGATGTACTGGCGGGAGCACAGCTGTGCGACATCGTCGTTGTAGTGACCCGTTATTTCGGCGGAACTCTTCTGGGAACAGGAGGTCTGGTCAGGGCCTATTCGGGCGCTGTGAAAGCGGGGCTTGAAGGCAGTATGCTGATTACGAAAAAGCTGGCAAAAAAACTGGAGATCAGCTGCGATTATACGTGGATCGGCAAGATACAGTATCTGGCGGCGCAGATGAAGCTGCGGACACTGGATACGGAGTACAGCGATACGGTAAAGACCGTGCTTCTGGTGCCGGTTCAGGAAAGCGAACATTTTCAGAAGCAGGTGGCGGAGGCTGCCAACGGGCAGGCTCAGGTCAGTGAAACAGCACAGCTGTATTATGCGGAGGCAGATGGAGAGTGCCTGCTGTTTGACCACTAGGTATGCCGGCACTTCTGCTGTTATATGTAAAAGATAGTAACAAGGGTTGTATTGAAACAGTGAATTATATTTTATAAAAGAGGGCAAGGACATGTTTACATATGAAGATGCAGTGAAAGCAATTGACGAGATTCCCAAATTTCTGGAGGCTCCTTCTGTGGAGCATACAAGGGCTGTGTTGGATGCCATCGGCTCACCGGATGAGGGGATGAAGATTATCCACGTGGCAGGAACCAATGGAAAAGGATCCGTCTGTGCGTTTGTCAGCAGCATGCTGTCAGCTCAGGGGATGCGGGTTGGAACATTTACCTCACCCCATCTGATCCGGATGAATGAGCGGATCAAGATCAACAATATACCTGTTTCCGATGAAGAGTTTCTGCGTGCTTATCTGCATGTGAAGGAAAGCTGCAGAGATCTGGGAGATATGAATTATTTTGAGTATCTTTTTGCCATGGGCATGGATATTTTTGCAAAAGCAGATCTGGATTATGTGGTTCTGGAGGTTGGTCTGGGCGGCCGCATGGACGGCACCAATGCCATTAAAGCGCCTGTATGCTGTGCCATCACATCGATCAGTCTTGATCATGTGGAGGTGCTTGGCAGTACGATTCCGGAGATTGCAGCAGCAAAGGCGGGAATTATCAAGCCGGGTGCCGGGGTTGTTTATGATGCCACAAGACAGGAGGCTTCTGAGGTGATCTGCCGTGAGGCGGCGCTGTATGGCAGCAGTACGCTGGGAGTGGATACTTCATGGTATGAACATACGGTGCTGGAGGGTGGAAATCTGAGCATTGATGTGAAAAAGGGCGCTCTGGCAGGCAGTACGCTGCACATTCCTTTTATTGCCGAATATCAGGCGGTCAATGCACTGGTGGCAGTTTCTGTTATGGAAATGATGGGACTGCTGGAGACGGAAGAACAGAAGGCCAATGCCAGAGCCGGCATTATGATGACCAGATGGCCCGGCCGCATGCAGCAGGTGCTGCCCGGAGTTTATATTGACGGTGCGCACAATGAGGACGGCATCGGCAGGTTTGTGCAGGCTGTGCAGGCTGTAGAGTGCAGGGGAAGGAAGCTTCTTCTGTTCTCGGCCGTAAAAGAAAAGGATGTGGATCTGATGGCCCGCCATATCGGGAAGGAAGCAGATTTTGCAAAAATCATGATTACGGAGATTGAGAATTCCAGACAGCTTGGCTGTGAAGTTCTGGCTGACCGGCTGAAGCATTATTATGACGGTCCGGTGGAAATCTGTCCCGGAATCCGCAGAGCATTTGAAAAGGCTGTGGAAGAAAAACAGGATGATGACATTCTGTTTATCGCAGGATCCCTGTATCTGGCAGGCAGTGTGATGGAATTTTTACAGGAGCAGGACAAACAGGCATAAGCCTGAAGCAGGAGGTAGATTTCATGCTTGATTTTGATGAAGAACTGAAAAAATTTACACCCAGTAAAGAAGTAGATGAAGAAAATGCCAAAGTTGATCCGGAGGAAGTGACGGATATGGCAGATGTACTGATGGAATTACTGAAAGATTAACAGGTGGTGAATCACATCGATGAAATGTTGCAAATGTAATACCGAAATTACAGGCAGAAAAGATACATGTCCCGTTTGCGGTATGCGCCTGAAGGAATACCGGCGTATGGTGTATCTGTCCAACGGTTTATATAATTCCGCTCTGGAACGTGCACGGAGGAAAGATCTCTCCGGTGCGGTACCGGTACTGAAGCGCTGTCTGGAACTGAATAAGCATCAGATTCAGGCAAGAAACCTGTACGGACTGATTCTGTATGAACTGGGAGAGGCCGGAGAGGCAGCCAGACAGTGGAAGCTTTCCATGGCTTTGGACCCGGAGGATAAACAGGCCGCCCGTCTGTATAAAAAAACGATTGGAAGCAGAGCTGAGATTGCCCGCATGAAGGATGCTGCGGGCAAATACAATCAGGCTCTGAGGTGCGCCCGTGAAGGTGCGCTGGATCTGGCGATTGTACATCTGAAAAAGGTGCTCAGCGTATATCCGCATTATGCTGCGGCTGCAAAGCTGATGGCACTGATCTGCATTAAACAGGAGGATTATGCCAGGGCCTGCCGTGTACTGGGGCCTCTGCTGCAGTTTGATGTCACGGATAAACAGGCGCTTCGTTATATGGAAGAGGCTTCTGCTCTCGGCGGCGGTACGCTGAAAGCGGATATCAGAGAGCAGGAAGAAAGAGAACAGCGGGAAAGTCAGGATGTGATCATTCCGCCCTACAGTGAAAAGAATGAACTGCTTCACGATTTTCTGTGTATTCTGGGAGGACTGGCGCTGGGTGTTCTGGCCTGTATTTTCCTGATCTTTCCTTCCGTAAAGCAGTCCATGATCGAAGACAGCAACGGCCAGATCATGGAGTACAGCAGCAGCCTGTCTTCCAAAGAGGTTGAGATTCTGTCGCTGGAAAAACAGATTGAGGATCTGAATACGGAACTGGAGGATACGCAGAATTCACTGAAAGCCTATACGGAGAAAAACGGTATTCTGGATGCGTATACAAACCTACTTTCCTCCATGAATTATTATGTTAACGGCGATTATCTGGAAGCGGCCCAGTCATTTGCGGAGATCGATTCCAAAGCAGTTAAGAACAGTGCATACAAGACGGCTTATGAAACTATGAGCCAGCAGATGGAAAGCACTGGTCTTAAGAGCCTTTACGATGAGGGCATGCGTCTGTACAAACGGTACAATTATGAAGAAGCAGAAAAATATTTCAAGCAGTGTCTGAAGATCAAATCCGATTATCCGGAGGTTATGTACTGGCTGGGTCTGTGCTATTATAATTCCGGAGACAGGGAGAATGCGCAGAAGTATTTCTATAAAGTGCAGAAAGATTATCCGGATACCACATGGTCGAAAAACAGTAAACGTGTTATGCCGTATACGGAAAGCGATGAATCATCAGCATCGGGAGAGTCCTCGGGGACCGGAGAGTCATCGGCATCGGGACAATCTTCATCAGGTGCGGGACAGCAGTAGATTTTAAGATAAATGATAAGACTATAAGATACAAAAGAGGCAACGGCCATGTTTTGAGAGGCTGCTGCCTTTTTTATTGTCAGAAAACATATTTTCTGCAGCAGTTTTATCATATCTGCTGCGCAGACTGAATCCGGCGCGTGTCTCATGTGCGCCTGACTTGAATCAGGAGGTTATTGGAATTATGGAGAAAAAAGATAGCAGAGTTCCTGTTTATGAGAGGGAAAAAGATGTTCTGTACATAAGACTTCCGAGAGAATTTGATCATTTTTCGGCGAGAAACATGAAGGTGGAAACTGAGGCGCTGATTGAAGCCGCCGGAATAAAAAATATTGTATTTGATTTTACACGGACGGAGTTTATGGACAGTACGGGGGTGGGAATCCTGCTGGGACGTTATAAAAGAATGGATTTTGTCGGCGGTGCGGTTTACACCTGGCATGTGAATACCCGTATCAGACGGATGCTTGAGGTGGCGGGGGTTACCAGGCTGATTACGGAGCTGGAGTGAATGTGCGGGAGGATGTGAACAGAAAACAGGAAATAGAGGCAGGAACCATGGGCAGGAAACCGTGAAAAGGAAAACTGAACAGAAATCGGAAAGGAGAGGTGCAGAGTATGGAAACAAAATTCAGCATGAAATTTGAAAGTATTCCCGGATGTGAGGGATTTGCCAGAGTAACGGCGGCAGCTTTTGCCGCCCGGCTGAATCCGACAGTGGAGGAGATGGAGGAATTTAAGACAGCGGTTTCGGAGGCGGTAACCAACTGTATGATTCATGCTTATGACGGGAGGGAAGGTCCGGTCAGCATGGAGGTCAGCCTGCGGGGGCGGACAGTGACGGTCAAAATAGAAGACGAAGGGAGAGGAATAGAGGATATTGATAAAGCCATGCAGGCCTGTTATACCACCAAACCGGAGCTGGAGCGGTCGGGAATGGGATTTACGTTTATGCAGCTGTTTATGGATGATGTATTTGTGAAGTCATCCCCTGCGGATGGTACGGAAGTGATCATGACAAGACGTTTTGCCGACAGCAAAGCCCCTGTCTCGGTTCATTAGGTGGATCAGGTCGGTATTTCCCGCCGGTTATGGGATTGACCTATGGAATTTGAGGCGCTGATCCGGGCGGCACAGCAGGGCGACCGGGCTGCCCGCGACAAACTGGTTTATGAAAATATGGGACTTGTCTGGAGTGTAGTCAGACGTTTCAAAGGAAGAGGCCAGGAGATGGAGGATCTGTTTCAGATCGGGAGTATCGGTCTGCTGAAGGCAATAGACAAATTTGATCTGAGCTTTCAGGTATGTTTTTCTACTTATGCGGTTCCGCTGATCACCGGGGAAATAAGGCGTTTCCTGCGGGATGACGGGATGATCAAGGTAAGCAGAACGTTGAAGGAGCAGGCTTATAAGGCGGGGATTGCCAGAGAACAGCTGGGCATGGAGCTGGGCAGGGATCCCACCATGGAAGAACTGGCAGGCAGGATGGGACTGTGCGTGGAAGAGGTTGCTGCAGCACTGGAATCGGGAGCGGAAGTGGAATCGCTGTCACGTACTATTTATCAGGGAGACGGCAGTGCCATCACGCTCATGGACCGGTTGGAGGAGGAAGGGGATCTCAGCGAGAAGCTGGTAAATCAGCTGGTGGTGGACCAGCTGCTGATCCATCTTCCGAAGTTGGAAAGGCAGCTGCTGGAGCTGCGGTACTTTAAGGAAAAAACGCAGGCACAGACGGCCAGAGAACTGGGAATTACTCAGGTACAGGTTTCAAGACTGGAAAGAAAGATACTGGGTCAGCTGAGAAAAAAACTGCCGTAAGGTTTGGGCAGAGGGGCAGTCAGTTGCGAAAAACCGGTCCTTCTGCTATAATCGGGAAAAGAAATGACAGAAACAAGCGGAAAAAAGAAAACAACAGAGGAAAAAAGAAAACAACAGAGGAAAAAACTATGGACTGGAGTCAGTTTAAAACTGCGCTTCCCAGGCGCAGCAGTGGTGAAAAGAAAACTTCGGAAAATCAGCTTATGACAGAGTGGGGAAGGAAGCTGCTGAAGGAAGCTCAGGAGAGCAGGTCACAAAAAGGCAGTGCCGCATCGTTACGGGTTTTAACGGAATATCCAAGACCGCAGATGGTCCGCCTGAAACCTGCCGGCAGATATGAGATCCTCAACGGGTGGTGGAACTATGCGGTCATGGAGTCCAGGCGTGTTCCGCAGGAGTGGGAAGGGCAGATTCTGGTACCCTTTTCGCCGGAGACAAAGCTTTCTTTTGTAAGACGTCAGATCAGACCGGAGGAATATCTCTGGTACGAAAAAGAGATTCAGGTGGAGGAATATCCGGAAAATCAGAGAGTACTGCTTCATTTTGGTGCCGTGGATCAGAAATGCGAGGTTTATCTGAATGGACGGAGAATGGGATTTCATACCGGTGGATATCTGCCCTTTACGGTGGAGGTAACGGAGCGGCTGCATCCGGGACGCAACGTGATTCAGCTGTGCGTACAGGATCTTTCGGACACCTCCTGGCTCACACGCGGCAAACAGAAGCTGGAGCAGGGCGGCATGTTTTATACGGCTCAGAGCGGCATATGGCAGCCGGTGTGGCTGGAATGGGTGCCGCTTCATTATGTGGAGAGGATGTGGATTACACCTTTATATGAAGAAAGCATGTTTGATATCCGTCTTCGTCTGAACGGGCCGTCGTGTGAAGGAACTGCCGGCTCCTGTACTGCAGTCAGGGAAGTTGTGGAACTGAAGCTGTATGAACCGGTTGTGAATCAGGCAGAGAAGTCGGATGGCGCCTGCTGTTTCTGCAACGCAGGACGGAAGCTGCTGCGAGAACTGAAGGTGGAAATGGAGCCGGTTCTGCTGGATCCGGTGCACAGAGAATTTCACATGAGAGTGCAGGTACCGGAGAAAAAAAGCTGGACACCGGAAACACCGTGGCTGTATGGTCTGTCCATTGCCATTGGTGAGGATCATCTGGCGTCCTATGCGGCCATGCGCTGTTTTACGGTGGAAAAAGATGAAAAAAACATTCCCAGACTGTGCCTGAACCGGAAGATTTATTTTATGGACGGTGTTCTGGATCAGGGATACTGGCCGGAATCGCTGATGACGCCGCCTGCGGATGGCGCCATGGTATCCGATATCCGGAGGATGAAATCCATGGGATTCAACATGATCCGCAAGCACTGTAAGATAGAACCGGACCGCTGGTATTATCATTGTGACCGTTTCGGCATGCTGGTATGGCAGGATATGGTCAACGGAGGGACTGCTTACAACATGATGTCGCTGTGTTATCTGCCTACGCTTCTGCCGGCGCTGTTTGCACGGAAGAAAGATCAGGGCAGCAGAAATTACAGACGTACGGGCAGAAGTCAGCAGGAAAGCCGCCGGATGTGGCAGCAGGAAACGGAAGAAACCATCAATCTGCTGTACAATCATCCATCTGTTGCAGCATGGGTGCTGTTCAATGAAGGCTGGGGGCAGTTTGATTCGGCAGATGCCTGTGAAACGGTTAAAAAACAGGATCATACCCGGTTCGTGGATCATGCCAGCGGCTGGTTTGACCAGAAGCAGGGAGATATGCGCAGTGTTCACAATTATTTCCGGAAGCTGCAGGTTGAGAAAAATCCGCGGAAGAAGGATGACAGGCCTTTTGTTATCTCAGAATACGGAGGATACGCATATAAAACAGAAGGTCATCTGTGGACCGATGATCTGTACGGATACGGCGTTTATAAGAGCCGCGAAAAACTGCAGAGTGCCTACTATGGATTAAAGCAGCAGATCCGGGCACTGGAAAAAGAAGGGCTTTGTGCAGCTGTCTATACACAGGTGTCCGATATTGAGGAAGAAGTTAACGGAATTCTTACATATGACAGGGAAATCTGGAAAATACCTCCCGAAAAACAGAAATAAAAACAGAAGTAAAAAACAGCTGCGTTTCTGAATAAAACAGTGATTTTTGAAAAAACTATCCCTATGAGTCTGCCCGGTGCATTTTACCGGGCATGAAAGGCAGGGATAGTTTTTTGTTATGGAAAATAAGAGTCCTGATAAGATCAAATATAAAAACGATACGGTCCATATTCTGTTTAAACAGGTGGAAAAAGTACCGGAAAGAAAGGTGCTTCTGGGACAGGCCGGGGAAATCCACTGTGCCGATCCGGCCATAGAGGCCGGCTGCCGCACTATTGTACTGCATCAGTTTCAGGAAAATGAAGAAAAAAAAGGTTTTTCCGTTATGGAAGTGATCGCTCTGATTGAAAAACGGTATCCCGGGATTACCGTAACCAATGTGGGAACGCCGGATTTTCTGCTGGAGTATGAGGGAGCAAGAAATGCCTCCCGGACGACGGAAATTGTAAAAACAGCAGCGGTCTGTCTGGTTTCATTTTTCGGTGCGGCATTTGCCATCATGACATTTAATAATGATGGAGATGTTATGAATGTATTCAGCACGATTTACAAACAGTTTACCGGCATGGAGTCAAATGGCATGACCGTGCTGGAGGCGGGATATTCCATCGGTCTTCCGCTGGGGATTCTGTTTTTCTTCGATCATATCGGCAGGAAGAAGGACTGCACCGACCCGACGCCGCTGGAGGTACAGATGCGTCTTTACGGTGATGATGTGGCGGGAAGCGTGATTCAGAAAGAAGAACTGATGGAAAAAGCGAGGAAAAAGAAGTAAAATATGATAAGAAAAGTCATTTTGTTTTTTATCGGTCTGTGCGGCGGCGGGATTGTGGCAGCCGGTTTGTTTTCCTTTATTGTCAGTATTGGAGCATTAAACAGAATAATTGGAAAAACACGTACAGGAAATCATATCAAATTGTATGAGTACTGTATTACTGCGGGAATTATGCTTGGTAATCTGATCAATCTTTATGAACCGGAGGCGGTGCGATGGCTTCCGGTGTGGGCCGGTTTGATTCTGATCACGGCATTCGGCCTGTTTGCCGGTATTTTTGTGGGTACACTTGTCATGTCGCTGGCAGAAACGCTGAATGCCCTGCCGGTTTTTGCAAACAACCTGCATATGACAAGCGGCATGAAATATGTGGTGCTTTCCATTGCAGCAGGAAAAGGAGCAGGAGCATGGCTGGACTTTCTGATGTCCATGAAATAAGCGGCTGTGAAAAACGGAACTACAGATTGAATGACTGTGAAGATGCTTATGAAAAGCAGGTTTGTGAAGTGTATAAGAGGAAAAGAAATGTGGATAAAGCAGATTTGGATGAAGTACGCGGTGGATAAAAAGAATACGAGTGATGTGCATGGGGACAGCAATCACAGGTACAAAAAGGATTTTCGTATTATGGCTGCCTCGGATCTGCATTATCTGAGTCCGCAGCTGATGGAATACAGGGGAAAATTCCGGGAATTATGTGAGGCTCTTCAGGAGCCTGAGATGGAGCATCTGGAGGAATTTATGGAAGAGTGGTTGGACCGGGTGATGGAAGAACGTCCTGATTTGCTGCTCATTACAGGAGATCTTTCCTATCAGGGGGAAAAACTCAGTCATATACAGCTGGCTGAAAAATTGAACCGGCTGCTCCGGGCCGGAATCCCTGTTTATGTGATTCCCGGCAATCAGGATATGGACAATTCCTTCAGCGCCTGCTGGCGGTCATCGGGCGATCGCGATTACACACCGGTTGAATCGGTATCGCCCCGGGAATTTCAGGAAATCTACAGCAGTGTGGGATATGGATGCAGTGTAGGGTATGGATGCAGAGCAGGAGAAAGCTGCAGGGCTGGAGAAGATTGCAGAGCAGGAGAGGAAGGCGGTGAAAAGGTCTGCGGCGGTCATGTAATGTGTGTGGATCGTGAGAAAAGTGCTGTTATCAGCCGGGCTCCGGATTCTCTCAGCTATCAGGTCCGCCTGCGGAAAGCTTCAGGAGAGATTCTGCATCTTTTTATGCTGGATACAACGATTCCCGGCAGTCCGGCAGGCCGGATTGCACCGGAGACATTTGCATGGCTGGAAGAAAGGCTGGAAAAAACCGGAGAGGAATTTCCCTGCCTGATTGCAGGACATCATCCCATGCTTCCTCTGGATGAAGAAGCGGCTCCTTTTGTGCTGGAAAACGGGCGGGCGCTTGCCGGGCTGATGAAAAAGTACGGTGTGCCTTTTTATATCAGCGGGCATCTTCATCGAGAAGGAATGGTCAGATACTCAGAGACGGAAGCGCAGAAGACAGGGCGGAAAAAAATCCTGACGGGTCCGGTTGATCCGGTAAATATTTATCTGGAAAAGAGAGGACTCCGTCTGCTTTGATTCTGCGGGTCATACATAGTGAAAACTTTTCAGGGCTGAAATTTTTTCTATATATCATTCGGTCAGAGAAAAGTATTTCACGGCAGGAGCCGCACAGCGGTTTCTGATAAATATTTCTGATATATGAAAGAAAGGACAGATTCCATGAAAGAGCAGAAAAACGGGCAGAAAGATGCAGCGGGAAATGCAGATCAGAACCATGAAATGGAAAATACAGAGCAGAATCATGAAACGGGCAGTGCGCGGCTGAAAGAAAAAAGCGGCCTGCAAAACGGCATGTCGAAGGAAGAATATAAGGAATATGTCAAGCAGGTAACTCCTGTCAACAATACGGCGGTGGATGTGCTGCGGGCTTTTATTACAGGCGGAATCATCTGCCTGATCGGGCAGTGCATAAACGGCTGGCTGACCGGCAACATGCATCTGGGAAAGGAAGAAGCAGCTGCGTGGACATCGATCATACTGGTGGCAGCTTCGGTGCTTCTGACAGGTTTCCATCTTTACAGCAAAATTGTAAAATGGGGAGGCGCCGGTGCACTGGTTCCCATTACCGGTTTTGCCAATTCCGTGGCATCTCCGGCTATTGAAGCACAGACGGAAGGGCAGGTATTCGGAATCGGCTGCTCCATTTTCAAAATTGCAGGACCGGTTATCCTGTATGGTGTATTTTCCAGCTGGGTGCTGGGTGTGATATACTGGATATGGAAGATGTGGATGCCGGTATGAGACGCGGAGCCGGCTATGCCACACCGAGGAAACACACAGTGTTTTTGAAGTTGGCTCTGAGCATTTACATTCTTTATGATATTCCGGAGCTGTTGCCGTACAGGGCGGTTCCGGATGAGATCATACCACGAAAATAAAGGAGGACATGTACATGCCATTACATTACGGAAATCTTGAAGAAGAACTCCCCATCGGATTCGGCCTCAGCCTTGCCATGAACGAGAAGGCCATGAACAGGTTTGCCCAAATGGATGAAACACAGAAAAAGGAAGTTATCGAAGAAAGCCGACGTGTCAGCACCAAACGGGAAATGGAACAGCTGGTCAACAAAATCGGCGAAGGAAGTATGAGGTGAAGGGTTACTGTTCAGGATTCGGCTTGAAAGGGAGGTGGTGAGGCAGAAGGACTGTGATATCCTGTACGGGGACGCGCTCTCGCTCACATGCAAACGCAGCGGATGCTAAACTCGCAGACAACCTTCCCCGGTAAAATGAAAATCTGAACAGTACGGGGGAGAATCCCACGCAGACTCGGATAGAGATGCGTAGAGAAAACAGCAGACACATAGATTACGATTATTGAATGGAAATTGTGACCGGCATTCCGGATTCGTCGTTAGCCGTTATCGTAAGTGCGTTCCCTTCTCTTGTGATTTCAACATTATAGATACAATTCCTGAATTCATCAAATCGATTGTCGCCGACAGGCATTTCATCGGCTCTGTACAGATTCAGCTCACCGATATTCTGCAGGGAAGCAGGATAACCGTCATGCTCATCTCTGTATTCTGAAGTAAATCCGAACCATTCCAGACCGCTGTTCATCTGCCAGGTGGGGTCGGCATAATAATAGACACCATCCAGTTTCAGCTGCGTCCATTCATGGTTCTGGGTGCTGTCACAATTCAGTCCGCCTCACTTACTGCATTTCCCCGGCCGAAGCCTGAACAGTAACATTTTTTGTTTTGAATGCAGAAAACAACCCCCCGGGGGGCTTGTACTGATGGAATAACATGGTAGAATAAAGTCAGAAATCAATTTGACCGGTAAATG
>JAQYDI010000142.1 GCA_028724245.1 Lachnospiraceae bacterium | reverse complement strand
GTCATTACGGTGATGCGGCGGATGGCAGCTCTGGAAAAAGGCGTAAAAGCGCCGGTTTTTTCTGTGCAGATCCTGAAGAAGATCATGGTTGTAGCCATTCCCAGCATTCTGCAGCAGAGTTTTATTTCCGTGGGAAATATTCTGATTCAGAGCGTGATCAACAACTTCGGTACCGGGGTTATGGCCGGCTATTCGGCTGCCATCAAGCTGAATAATCTGGT
Source organism: Lachnospiraceae bacterium (assembly GCA_028724245.1). Classification (GTDB taxonomy): domain Bacteria; phylum Bacillota; class Clostridia; order Lachnospirales; family Lachnospiraceae; genus TWA4. The sequence continues at coordinate 7,499 of JAQYDI010000142.1, read as the reverse complement.
GATTACTTCCTTTACTACTCTGGGGAATGGCATGTCCAATTATATTTCCCAGAATCTGGGAGCCGGACGCCATGAACGGATCGTTCCCGGATACCGGGCAGGACTCCGCATGGTTTACCTGATCTGTGTGCCGGTGATCCTGCTGTACTGGCTGGCGGGTCCTGTGCTGACCGGTATTTTCATGGATCAGGGCACTGCGGAAGCAATTCAGGCGGGAACACAGTTTCTGAGAATTGTTTCTCCTTTTTATCCGGTGGTTTCCACCAAGCTGATCGCGGACGGCGTGCTCAGAGGCGCGCAGGCCATGCGTCAGTTTATGGCAGCCACATTTACCGATCTGATCCTGCGGGTGGCTCTGGTTTATGTACTTTCAGGCATTTACGGCGTCATCGGAATCTGGTGCGCATGGCCGGTGGGATGGTTCATCGGAACGCTGGTTTCCATCTGTTTTTACCGGAAAATCACATCCTCCTATGAAAAAGACGGTGGCAATTTCAGGAAAAAAGTGCTATAGTTGAGAAATATTTTCAAAAAGATTTTCTAATCGGAGGAAAACGTTATGATTCAGTTTCTGGTAAAACGGTTTGTGCCGGATTATGAGAATGTGACGGATCCCGGTGTGCGTTCCCGCTATGGTACACTGGGCGGTATGGTAGGTATTGCCTGCAATGTATTTCTGTTCCTTGTAAAATTTGCAGCCGGAGCGGCGGCAGGGTCTGTTTCCGTGATGGCGGATGCGTTCAATAACCTGTCGGATGCCGGTTCATCTGTTGTGACGCTGATCGGTTTTCATATGGCGGGAAAACCTGCGGATCCGGATCATCCTTTCGGTCACGGGCGGATCGAGTATCTGTCGGGGCTTTTTGTATCGATGGTAATTCTGCTTATGGGTGTGGAACTGTTTAAAAGTTCGGTGGAGAAAATTATTCATCCGGAAAGCATAGAAGTGACACTGTTTTCCGTCTGTGTGCTGGTGCTTGCCATTCTGCTGAAATTCTGGATGGCGCATTTTAACAGAACACTGGGTGACAGGATCTCTTCTGATGCCATGAAAGCAACGGCAGCGGACAGCATGAGCGACTGCGTGGCAACAACGGCGGTTCTGCTGGGCATGATCTTCTGCAGGCTTACCAGCTGGAATATCGACGGTTATGTGGGTGTTCTGGTCTCTGTTTTCGTTCTGAAAGCCGGATTTGATTCCGCAAAGGATACCATACAGCCTCTTTTGGGAACAGCTCCGGATCCGGAACTGGTGTCAGCTATGGAACATTACGTTATGGAAAGTAATATGGTGCTTGGAATCCATGATATGGTGGTGCATGATTACGGCCCGGGGCGTCTGATGGTTTCCCTGCACGCAGAGGTGGACAGTACCAATGATGTGCTGGATATCCATGAGGAGATCGACCGCATCGAAAGAGGAATGAACGGGAAATTCATGTGTGAAACAACCATACATATGGATCCCGTTGTGATACATGATGAAATGGTTAATAAGGCCAGAGAAGATGTGGAAGCAATCATTAAAGAGATGAATCCTGAATGGAAATTTCACGATTTCCGCATGGTAAAAGGACAGAAAAATTCCAATCTGATTTTTGATCTGGTGATTCCTGCGGATCAGATGTCCCGTGCAGGTGAGATCGGCGCGCAGGCTGCAGAGCGGATACACAGGGAACATCCGGGATATACGGCTGTCATCAAGGTGGAACAAAGCTTCGTGTAGAAGTATTCATGAATATGGCAATATTCTGGGGATACGGATACAAAACAGGCGGATTAAAATGCCGCAGTTTTGTATTCGCATCCCGTTTTTTTATTCTGTTTTTTATGATAGTGTGTATTAAAACAGAGTAAGTGTGTTTACTTCAGGAAGGAGGAAATTTCTGTTATGATGACAAAAAGAGAGAATGCAATGGCGATTCTGCGCGGGGAACAGCCGGATTTTTACGGGGATTTTATGGATGCCATGGTGCTTTGCCCCGATCCCATTCTGCTTCGTGATATGGGACCCCATGACGGATCGGAATATAAAGATGCGTGGGGGACCGTATATACATTTCCGCCGGATGCTCCCGGCCCTCATCCCCACGTAACGGATGAAAATGCGGTAATCAAGGATATTGAACACTGGGAACGTGATCTGAAGGTGCCCCCGGTGAAAGGCCTTGACTGGACAGAGGCAAAAAAGGTAGCCGACAGTGTAAACCGCGATGAAATGTTTGTGGGCTTTTTATGCGGCGGCGGTCTGTTTGAACGTTCCCATCATCTGATGGGCATGATCAATGCATTCTATGCTTATATGGATTATCCCGAGGAAATGAAGGCCATGCTCCGGGTGATAGCGGATTATAAGATCGAATGTCTGCAGGAAACGGCCAGACAGATCCATCCCGACGTGGTATTTTTCCATGACGACTGGGGTTCCAAACAGAACCTGTTCCTGCCGCCGGATGTATGGCGCGATATCATCAAACCGCTTCATAAAGAAATCGTTGATGTGGCTCACGACTGCGGTATGATTTTCATGCATCATGCAGACTGCATCTGTCAGCCTGTTGTGGAGGATATGGTGGAAATGGGCATCGATATCTGGCAGGGAACCATTGCACAGAATGATATTGTGGAAATTCAGCGGATTACCAAAGGGCAGCTGCCCATGTGCGGCGGTATCGATGGCCCGAAGATCGATATAGCCAATATCACAGAGGAAGAAATCCGCGCTGAAGTGCGCAGAGCCATCGATACCTACTGTCCCGGCGGCAAATTCTTCCCGTCCATTCCCAATGGAATCTGTTTCCGCGAATGGAACAACAGCATCTGCATGGATGAGCTGGCAAAATACGGCAGACAATATGCACAGGAACATCCCATCGTAAAAAAATAGAATTCCGGACAGAGAAAATAATTTGATGAAAGTCTTGCAGTTCGTCCTTCTTTGTGCTAATATGCAGGGAATATTACATAAATTATATATATAAAGAAGGTTACTGCAATGAAGAGAAATTTATTTATCTGTTTCATGATCTTAACTCTGGCTGTTGGTACCGCAGGCTGTGGAAATCACAGGGAGGAAACTCTTTCCGGGACGGAAGCGCAGGCCACCCCTGAGGCAGTCGATACCATAGAGAAAATGACTCCGGAGGAAACACAGCCTCAGACAACAGAGACTGAAACGGCGGAAAAAACATCCGCAGAGACCGCTGAGACAACGGAAAGTTCAAAAGAAGAAACAACAAAAGCAGCGATTACAGAGGAAAAGGCAGAGAAACTGCTCATAGAGGAATTTGGAGCTGTAGATGAAGGAAGCGGTGATAAAAATGTATTTACATACGAAAAAGTTATGACCGTTGATGGAGTTGATTATTACAGCTACAAATGGGAAGCGGGAGATGGTACTTACCTCTGCAATGCTTTTGTTAAAACAGATGGTACCGATATCATGACCGGTATTTATGCAGACGGCAAGTGGGAGCTGGGCTCTGACCTTGGTGTTGGTGACGGCGATTTTGATGAGGAATTTGATGAGGATTATGCGGGAGACGATGAAGAGTATTATGATGACTCAGATGATGCCCCGTATGATGATGGTTTCGAAGATGTGGATTCCGGTGAAGAAGAGCCGGCAGATGATAATTAATTTTTCTGCTTGACATACGGCTTTGTCGTATGTTAGACTATGATGCGTAAAGACAATCGAACGTTAGTGGATTGTGACTGGTAATGCAGGCAAGACCGTCTTATAGGAGAGATTTTCTCGCTATAGGAGGGTCTTTTTTTATATAATAGGAAACTGCGTTTCCTATTTATATAAAAACGCTCCGCGGGGATCGCACTGCGGCGGAAAGGAAGATGTCACTGAAGTGACCCGCCGCAGGCGGAGAATCTCGTGGAACGAGATTCTTTTTATGCTTATAGAAAACGGCGCTGCCGGGAACTTTAAGTTTGCAGATGTCTGAAAAAGTACTGCATACCGATTGATTGTCCGTTCCTGCACCGGTATAGGACATACCGGGGTCTGTGTGCGGGATGGATACTGAGAGGGAAGAGAAGATTTGACAGGGAGATTATGCGGAAGTTATGGTGAACAGCAATCTCTCGGGTCCGGAAGGGGAAAACGGGCCGCTATGTGAGGATGGAAGCGGATGTATAAGATTACGAAGGTGATTAACAATAATATCGTCTGCTCGCTTGATGATAGGGGACAGGAGATTATTCTGAGGGGACTGGGAATCGGTTATCAGAAGAAGAAAGGCGAAACGGTGCCTGATGATAAAGTGGAGAAGGTCTACTCCATGAAGGATCCGAAGCGCTCTGATAAACTGCAGCAGTTGCTGGCGCAGATACCTGAGGAATATCTGGAGATTTCCACGGAGATTATCGAGCATGCGCGAAGGATACTGGGGAAACGTCTCAGTGAGAATATTTACATTACACTGACTGATCACATCAGTTTTGCAATCAGCAGGAAAAATGAGAATCTGGAATATCACAATGTGATGCTGTCCGAGATCAAAAGATTTTATACGCAGGAATATGAAATCGGCAGGTATGCTCTGGACTTGATCAATGAGCGCCTTCATGTACAGCTTTGCGGGGATGAGGCCGGGTTTATCGCCCTGCACATTGTCAATGCGGAGCTGGAGACCAATATGTCGGATATGTATCAGATCACAGGTCTGATCCGGGACATTTTTGAGATCATCCGTGTTTACTACGGCAGAGCATTTGACTCCGAATCGCTGGATTATGATCGTTTTGTTACACACCTGAAGTATTTTTCGCAGCGTCTGTTCAGTAATTCCTATGCGCAGACGGAGGATACGGTACTTCAGGATATGATCCGCAGCCGTTATACAAAAGATTATAACTGTGCATTGAAGATTAAAACCTTTATTCAGGTAAAATATAAAAAGCATGTGTCAGAGGAAGAAGTGGTCTTTCTTACCATACATCTTCACCGGTTGTTTATGAATGACAGCAGGAGTGAGCAGGAAGAGGATGAATCGGACTGAGAAAATGCGCAGTGTTTTCGCGGTTTACTCTGAAAAATTATCTTATTTTATGAACTGGTATGTTACGGAAGTGCGGCCGGGCCTGCAGAAGGAAACCTGTTTTCATATTTTCAGGTTTTCTGAGCAGGATAAGAACATGGTTCTGATGGCCGGGGTTCCGTTCATAATATAGAGCTGTTTCCAATGATCATCGGCTGCAGGAGAAAGCGCAGCCGGAAAAAGAAAAGGAGTACAATTTATGAAAGACAAGATTTTTGGTGTACTGCAGCGCGTGGGCAGATCTTTCATGCTGCCGATCGCAATTCTGCCGGTAGCAGGTCTGTTCCTTGGTATTGGTGGTTCCTTTACCAACACCACCATGCTGGAGGCGTACAACCTGATGGGTATTATGGGACCCGGCACGGTGATTTATGCATTCTTAACTGTATTAAGTGACTGCGGCAACATCGTATTTGCCAATCTGCCGATTATATTTGCCATGGGCTGTGCAATCGGTATGGCTAAGAAAGAGAAAGAAGTTGCTGCTCTTTCCGCAGCAATCGCATTCTTTATCATGCATTCCGCAATCGGCGCAATGATCAGCATCAACGGCGGCGCGGAAGCCATGCTGAGCGGTTCCACAACAAGTGTCTGCGGTATTACCTCTTTGCAGATGGGTGTATTCGGCGGTATCCTGGTTGGTCTGGGCGTTGCCGCTCTGCACAACAGATTTTACAAGATACAGCTGCCTCAGGTACTGTCCTTCTTCGGCGGCACACGTTTCGTACCGATCATCAGTTCCGTTGTATATCTGTTTGTCGGTATTCTGATGTTCTTCGTATGGCCTCATATCCAGTCCGGTATCTACGCAGTCGGTGCGCTGGTTCGCAGCTCCGGTTATGCAGGAACCTGGTTATATGGTTTCATGGAACGTCTGCTGATTCCTTTCGGTCTGCATCATGTATTCTACCTGCCTTTCTGGCAGACAGGCGTGGGCGGTTCCATGGAAGTTGCAGGTCAGGTGATCGAAGGTGCTCAGAACATCTTCTTTGCTCAGCTGGCTGATCCTTCTACTACACAGTTCAGCGTAGAAGCAACACGTTTCATGGCTGGTAAATTCCCGTTAATGATCTTTGGTCTGCCGGGTGCAGCTCTGGCTATGTACAAATGTGCCAAACCGGAAAAGAGAGAAGTTGTCGGCGGTCTGCTGATTTCCGCAGCTCTGACTTCCATGCTGACCGGTATTACAGAGCCTATTGAATTTACATTCCTGTTCGTTGCTCCCATGTTATACGGTATCCACTGTGTACTGGCAGGTGCCGCTTACATGCTCATGCACATCTTCAAGGTAGCAGTAGGTATGACATTCTCAGGCGGTATCATCGACTTCTTCCTGTTTGGTATTCTGCAGGGCAATGCAAAGACAAACTGGATCATGATGATCCCCGTTGGTATTGTATATTTCATCGTATACTACTTCCTGTTCAGCTTCCTGATCACAAAGATGGATCTGAAGACACCGGGCCGTGACGATGAAGAAGAAGTAAAACTGTACACAAGAGCTGATGTCAATGCGAAAAAAGCAGGTGAAGCAGGCGGTGCAGCTGCAGGCGGCGAAGATCCCGTTTCCGCAATGATCGAAGTCGGCCTTGGCGGACGCACCAACATTACTGACATTGACTGCTGTGCAACAAGACTTCGTGTAACGGTAGTTGACGGCAGCAAGGTGAATGAAGGTCTGTTAAAGCAGAGCGGTGCAGCCGGTGTTGTAAAGAAAGGCAACGGTATCCAGGTTATCTACGGACCCAGCGTTAATATCGTAAAAGCCAATCTGGAAGACTTTATCGCAAAGCATCCTCCTGTATCCATGGATGATGTAACAGGCGGTTCCGCAGAGAAAAAGGAAGAAGCACCTGCAGAAAAGAAAGCAGCCGGCGCTGAAAAGACCATTATGGCGCCTTTAACAGGTAAAGCAATTCCGTTAAGCGCGGTAGAAGATGGTGTATTCTCAGAAGGCATGCTGGGCGAAGGTGTTGCAATCGAGCCCACATCCGGTGAAGTAAAAGCACCCTGCAACGGTGAAATCAGCATGGTATTCGATACAAAACACGCAATCGGTCTGGTAACGGAAGACGGCGTGGAACTGCTGATCCATGTAGGTATTGATACTGTTCAGTTAAACGGCAAATGCTTCGATGTGAAAGTAAAAGCCGGTGACAAGGTTAAAACAGGCGACCTCCTTTCCGTAGTAGATCTGGAAGGAATCAAGGCAGCAGGCTACCGTACCGTAACACCCGTAATCGTATCCAATACAGAAGATTACGCAGAAGTGAAGATGGCGGCAGCAGAAGGCGATATCAAGGCCGGAGCAGAACTGCTGAAAATTAAATAAGGGGTTGTGTTCATTCTGGGCTGCCGGGGGGCAGTTCGGGGGGTTACAGGACGCGGGGCGTCCATGGGACGAAGTCCTTCTGCGGCTGAAAATGCCGCTGACAGGACTTGTCC
>JAQYDI010000141.1 GCA_028724245.1 Lachnospiraceae bacterium | reverse complement strand
TGTTGTTCTTTAAATGTTTTCAAAGAATTTTCAGGAAATCCATCTTCTTTCGAAGATTTCTTTAAAGGTTTATTCTTACGTTGTTCAGTTATCAAGGTTCCTGTCGTTGTTGACCTCTGTCAGCAACTCATTCAGTCTATCACACTTTTCAGTGTTTGTCAACTGTTTTTTTATTTTATTTTTCGCTGTTTCGTTTTGTTTCAGCCGACAGCCTGTTAATCATACCAGATTATCAATTAGTTGTCAACCACTTTTTTCAAGTTTTTTTTGAAACGGCTTTGTGTGCAAAAAAATAACAGCGTACTCAGAACAGAAGCGAGCGGAGAAAGAGGGATTTGAACCCTCGCGCCGCGTGAACGACCTACACCCTTAGCAGGGGCGCCTCTTCGGCCTCTTGAGTATTTCTCCGAACTTAAAAATGCTTCTATTCAATTACGCCATCACATCAGACGCATGATGTATTATATCTGACTTACCGCGATTTGTCAACAGCCTTTTTTTATTTTTTCAGATTTATTTTTTACTGCTGTTCAAAACCAGACAGATTTGTATTAAAAACGCGGCGAATGATTGAATTTATTAACATTTTCTGCGCAAATCTATTTGACTCTGAACAGTTACTGTTTTCAGAAAATCGGATGCAGCGAAAGCAGGCTGTTCTTCCACCTGCCTTCGCTTGTATTACATGTCTTTCTGCTGTTCCATCTATACTATGCTTCCTTATTCCATTCTCTAACTGCAATTTCGTACTGATTTTTTCCTTCTGTATCTATCACCACGATGACAGGCAGATTCTCCACCTCCAGTTTCCGGATTGCTTCTGTCCCCAGATCTTCATAAGCAATCACTTCAGCTTTTTTAATACATTTGGATAAAAGAGCCCCTGCTCCTCCTACTGCTGCAAAATAGACCGCTTTATTTCTTACAACGGCATCAATTACCTGTTTATTTCGCTTTCCTTTACCGATCATGCCTCGCAGTCCCATGTCAAGAAGTCTGGGAGCATATTTGTCCATGCGGCTGGATGTGGTCGGCCCGGCCGAACCGATAACGCGGCCCTCACGGGCCGGTGAAGGGCCGAGATAATAAATCAGCTGATTTTCCACATCAAAAGGCAGATTTTCTCCTCTGTCAAGCGTTTCCATCATCCGCTTATGTGCCGCATCCCGGGCAGTATAAACGGTTCCTGTTATATATACGTAATCTCCTGCTTTCAGCTGTGTAATCTTTTCCTCAGTAAAAGGTGCTGTAAGATGTTTTTCCATGGTGCTGCCTCCCTTATATAACTCTGGTTGCGTGACGGTTTACATGACAGCAGGTGTTGACTGCCACCGGAAGTCCCGCAATATGTGTAGGATATGTTTCAATATTTACCGCAAATACGCTGGTTCGTCCTCCGAGACCTGCCGGACCGATTCCCAGTTTATTCATTTTTTCCAGAAGATCCTCTTCCATTTCACGGACATAAGGGATCTCCGAACGCTGATTTACATTTCGTGTGAGCGCTTTTTTGGCCAAATAAGCGCATTTTTCAAATGTCCCGCCAATTCCTACTCCTACAACCATCGGGGGGCAGGAATTGGGTCCTGCGTCCTTTACAGCCTGTAAAATGGCGTTCTTCACCCCTTCCATTCCATCTGCCGGTTTCAGCATGAACACGCGGCTCATATTTTCGCTGCCGAAGCCTTTGGGTGCCACTGTGATTTTTACCTGATCGCCGCTGACAATAGAATAATGAATCACCGCCGGTGTATTATCATTTGTATTCTCGCGGATCAGCGGATCCTTTACCACAGATTTCCGCAGATATCCTTCCGTATATCCCTGTCTTACACCTTCATGAATGGCATCTTCCAGAAGTCCTCCCGTAAAATGAACCTCCTGGCCGACTTCTATAAAGACGACGGCCATTCCTGTATCCTGGCAGATAGGAATCATATCCTGTGCCGCTATCTGCATATTTTCCATCAGCTGCCCCAGAATCTGACGTCCCAGGGGAGATTCCTCTGTTTCCAGCGAACGCTGAAATACATCTTTCATATCATCTGAAAGGAAATGGTTTGCTTCAATGCACATCTCCCTGATATTCCGTGTAATGATGTCTACCGATAATTCTCTCATACTCAAATTTTCCTCCTGCTTATTATCCGGTATATTGTATTGAACACCTTTAGATCGAACCAAAGAAAGGAAAGGGTGAAAAAATCTTCACGCTTTCCTTCCCGGTTAACTGTCTGATTTAATTATTCATCTTTGCCGTCTGCTTCCGTATCATCTGTTTCATACTGCATATCCGTTTCTTCACTGTTCCCGTACAGATTATTGTCCATTACAGAATCGTCAGAATCCACTTCCTCATCCACACTTTTTTCGGCATCTTCATTCTTTACTTTCGCAATGCTTGCCACAAGTCCCGTCTTTTCATCGACTCCGATCAGTTTCACACCGGACGCTACCCTTCCCAGAGTAGAGATTCCATCAATACTGATCCTGATAATGATGCCGTTGGTGGTCACGATCATCAGTTCCTGACCATCTTTTACTGCTTTTACTCCCACCAGGTCGCCTGTTTTTTCGTTCAGTTTATAGCATTTGACACCTTTACCGCCGCGGTTCTGAACATTAAACTCACTGATAAGGGTCTTTTTGCCGAGACCGCGTGATGTAGCCAGAAGCAGGTATTCTCCCTGACTGTCCATCTGCATGCCGATGACGATATCATTTTCGCCCAGATCCATGCCCCGCACGCCCATGGAACTTCTTCCGGTAGGACGCACATCCTTTTCATGGAAACGAATGCACATGCCCTTCCGGCTGACCAGAAGCAGCTCCCGGTCTCCATCCGTATATTTTACTTCGATCAGCTCATCATCCTCACGCATGTTGATTGCCTGCAGGCCCGTTTTTCTGATGTTCATAAAATCTTCCATGGGTGTCTTTTTCACCATACCGAATTTTGTCGCCATGAAAATAAATTTACCCGGTTCCAGCTTCTTGAGCGGAATGACAGCAGATATTTTTTCTCCCGGCTGCAGCTGAAGCAGATTAACGATCGCCGTTCCTCTTGCCATCCGGCCCGCCTCGGGAATTTCGTAGGTTTTCAGACGATATACACGTCCTTTATTGGTAAAGAACATCAGATAACGGTGATTTTTCGACATGATCAGTTCTTCAATAAAATCCTGCTCAACCGTCTGCATTCCCTTGATACCCTTTCCGCCGCGGTTCTGTGCACGGAAAGTATCGGCGCTCATACGTTTGATATACCCCAGATTGGTCATGGTAATCACAACCGGCTCATTGGGAATCAGATCTTCATTGTCCAGATCTGCCGCATCCATGCTGATTTTTGTTCTTCTCTCATCGCCGTATTTATCGCGGATTGCCGTAATTTCATTGCGGATTACCGTAAGAAGTTTCTTTTCATCAGCAAGAATGGCCTTTAATTTCTCAATCTGAACCATCAGTTCCCTGTATTCCTGTTCCAGCTTTTCCCGTTCCAGACCTGTCAGAGCACGCAGACGCATGTCTACGATTGCCTGTGCCTGTGCATCAGAGAGCTGGAAACGTTCCATCAGGTTCTGCTTTGCTTCCTGCGTATTGCGGGATGCCCGGATGATCTGGATCACCTCGTCGATATGGTCCAGTGCAATCAGCAGCCCCTGTAAAATATGAGCCCTTTCCTGTGCCTTGTTCAGATCATATCTGGTTCTTCTGGTAATAACCTCTTTCTGATGATCCAGATAGTACCCCAGCATATCCTTCAGATTGAGTACTTTCGGTTCATTGTTGACCAGTGCCAGCATATTGACACCGAAGGTATCCATCATCTGCGTATGTTTATACAGTTTGTTCAGCATCACATTCGCATTGACATCACGACGCAGTTCAATGCAGATACGCATGCCGCTGCGGTCTGATTCATCACGCAGATCCGTGATTCCATCCAGCTTTTTATCCTTAACCAGCTCTGCAATTTTCTCAATCAGTCTGGCTTTGTTCACCATATAGGGAATTTCCGTTACCAGAATACGGGATTTGCCGTTGGGCATGGCCTCAATATCCGCTACGGCACGGACTTTGATCTTGCCCCGGCCCGTGCGGTACGCTTCCTCAATACCGCTGCGTCCCATAATTTCCGCTCCGGTAGGGAAATCAGGTCCTTTCACAATCTGCATCAGTTCCTCAATGGTAGTTTCACGATCCTCCTCGATCTGATTATCAATAATCTTTACAACGGCATTGATGACCTCACGCATGTTGTGAGGCGGAATATTGGTTGCCATGCCTACCGCAATACCGCTGGTTCCGTTAACCAGCAGATTGGGATAGCGGGACGGCAGAACAACCGGCTCTTTTTCCGTATCATCAAAGTTCGGTGCAAAATCCACCGTATCCTTATTGATATCGGACAGCATTTCCATGGAAATTTTACTCAGTCTTGCTTCCGTGTAACGCATGGCAGCCGCTCCGTCTCCGTCGATGGAACCGAAGTTGCCGTGGCCGTCAACCAGCGGATAACGTGTATTGAAATCCTGCGCAAGTTTTACCAGCGCTTCATAGATGGAACTGTCACCGTGAGGATGATATTTACCCATGGTATCGCCGACAATACGCGCACATTTACGATGAGGCTTGTCAGGACCGTTATTCAGTTCTATCATTGAGAAGAGAATCCTTCTCTGAACAGGCTTCAGCCCGTCTCTTACATCAGGCAGAGCTCTGGCCGCAATAACACTCATGGCATAATCGATGTACGAAGTCTCCATGGTTTTCTGCAGGTCAATGTCATGCACCCGGTCAAATATGGTCTGATCCATTGCTTACTCCTCCTCATCAAATGTCCAGATTCTGTACAAATTTTGCATTGGCTTCTATAAATTCGCGTCTCGGTTCCACCTTGTCACCCATCAGCGTGGTAAATGTCAGATCGATCGCTGCGCTGTTGTCTTCATCCATGGTCACACGGCGCAGAATCCGGCGTTCGGGATCCATGGTGGTCTCCCACAGCTGAGAAGCATCCATCTCGCCCAGACCTTTATAACGCTGGATCTTGTTGGAGCTGTCCCGTCCGATTTCCTTCAGAATATCGTTCAGCTGCTCATCACTGTATGCATACCATACTTTTTTATTGCGCTCCACCTTATACAGAGGAGGCTGCGCCAGATAAACATATCCCTGCTTGATCAGTTCCGGCATAAAACGGTAAATAAATGTTAATAATAACGTACTGATGTGGGCACCGTCCACATCGGCATCAGTCATGATGATGATCTTGTGGTAGCGCAGCTTTGTAATATCAAAATCATCATGAATACCGGTTCCGAATGCCGTAATCATGGCTTTGATCTCCGCATTGCCGTAGATCCGGTCCAGCCTTGCCTTTTCCACATTGAGGATCTTGCCTCTCAGCGGAAGGATCGCCTGTGTGCTTCTGGAACGGGCACTCTTTGCAGAACCTCCCGCAGAATCACCCTCTACGATATAAATTTCACAGTTTTCCGGATTTTTATCGGAGCAGTCTGCCAGCTTTCCGGGCAGAGCCATACCATCCAGAGCAGTCTTGCGGCGGGTCAGATCCCTTGCCTTTCTTGCTGCCGCACGGGCGCGCTGCGCCAGAATCGCTTTGTCACAGATCAGGCGGGCAACCTGAGGATTCTGCTCCAGGAACAGCTCCAGCTGTGTACTTACCACATTGTCCACAGCACCTCTTGCTTCACTGTTGCCCAGCTTCTGCTTCGTCTGTCCTTCAAACTGAGGATCTTCAATCTTAATGCTGATGATCGCTGTCAGGCCTTCACGGATATCTTCTCCCGCCAGAGATTCATTGTCCTTCAGAAGTTTTGCATTCTTTGCATATTCATTAAATGTTTTCGTTAATGCACTCTTAAAACCGGCCAGATGCGTACCGCCTTCAGGTGTCGTAATATTATTTACAAAACTGTAGCAGTTTTCGTTAAATGCATCATTATGCTGCATGGCAACTTCCACCACAATACCGTCCCGAACACCTTCACAGTAGATGACTTCCGGATAAAGAGCCTCCGTACTGCGGTTCAGATACGTTACGAACTCGCGGATACCGCCCTCATAGTGGAATATCTGCTCATGCTTGCTGTCTTCTCTCACGTCACGCAGAATAATTTTCAGACCCTTTGTCAGAAAAGCCATTTCCCGCAGACGCTGTTTCAGAGTTCCGTAATCAAATACGGTTTCCTCGAAAATGGTTCCATCCGGCTTGAAAGTAACCCTGGAGCCGTGCTGGTCGGGACCGCAGCTGCCCACAACCTCCAGAGGGGTCACTACATTGCCCCTCTCATACCGCTGCCTGTATATTTTGCAGTCGCTGCAGATCTGAACCTCCAGCCAGTCGGAAAGTGCATTTACTACCGACGCACCAACGCCGTGAAGGCCTCCCGATACCTTATAGGCTCCTCCGCCGAATTTCCCGCCTGCATGCAGGACTGTGAAAATAACCTGAACCGCCGGAACACCCGCCTTGGGATGAATATCCACCGGCATACCGCGCCCATTGTCCGTTACCGTTACTGAATTGTCTTCATTGATCTGCACATCAATTTCCGAACAGAATCCCGCCAGCGCCTCATCAACCGAATTATCTACAATCTCGTAAACCAGATGATGAAGGCCCCGCACAGACGTGCTGCCGATATACATACCAGGTCTTTTTCTTACGGCTTCCAGCCCTTCCAGAATCTGAATCTGATCAGCTTTATAATCCTGACTCATAGACTGTTACAGCTCCTTTCCCTAACATGATTTTCAATCATGAACTATCCAAAATCCATCCGCCGGATACCTGAATGATCCGTCGGACTGTTATCTAAACATCATTGTATCTTCAATTTTTCCGTACTGCAGTCCCTGCCGATACTTCAAACAAAGCATCAATAGGAAACCTGCAGTTTACAAATTCATCAAGTCCTGTACAGGTGATAAAAGTCTGTGTTTCCTGAATCGTTGCCAGCAGCTGCGTCTGTCTGGAGCTGTCAAGCTCCGACAGTACATCATCCAGCAGCAGTACCGGCGTATCATGAGTCAACCGGCGCACCAGTTCTATCTCCGATAATTTCAGGGATAATGCTGCCGTCCTCTGCTGCCCCTGAGAACCATATCTGCGGATATCGATCCCGTTAACCAGAAAACAGAGGTCATCTCTGTGAGGCCCGCGGCAGGTTACATGCTGACGCATATCGCGTTCCAGACTTTTCTGAAGCTCCTGTGCCAGACTTCCCGGTACCGTATCCGGTTCATAAACAATTTCAATCTGTTCTTTCCCTCCCGTAATCTTATGGTGAAGTTCCTGAATCACACGATTGAGTTGTCCTACAAATCCGGCCCGGTCTGCCATGACAGCCTCACCGAATTCCGCCAGCTGTCCGTCCCACACGGACAAAGTATCAGCCAGCCCCGGCGTAAAAGCCATATCTTTCAGCAGACGGTTGCGTTCTGCCAGAACCTTATTGTAATTCATCAGATGACTTGTGTAAACCTTATCCAGCTGACACAGTTCAAAATCAATAAAACGACGGCGTTCCGAAGGACCTTTTTTCACCAGATTCAGATCCTCCGGTGAAAAGAAGATAATATTCACAATACCAAACAGTTCGCTGATTTTACGTATCGGAATGCCATTGACCGCAATTCCTTTGGGTCTGCTTTTCTTCAGATGCATGTCAATGCGGTACTCCGAACCATGCTTATCCAGCAGCATCTTGATATGTGCCTCCTCCGTATCAAAACGGATCAGCTCCCGGTCCCTGGCGGCCCGGTGCGATCTGGCAGTTGAGCACATATAGATGCTTTCCAGTATATTTGTTTTTCCCTGAGCATTATCCCCATAGAAAATATTGGTTCCCATTCCGGGCTCCAGACTCAGCATCTCATAATTTCTGAAATTCATCAGATCCAGTCGTTTTATAATCATGAAATTACTTAATAACCTTTACGGTTTCTCCCTGATAAGTAAATGTATCTCCATCGTACAGTTTTTTGCCGCGGCGCGTATCCACCTCACCATTGACGAGAACTTCGCCGTTCTGTATCACAATTTTGGCTTCCACACCGGAAGAAACCATATTGACCAGCTTCAGAGCCTGGCCCAGTTTGATGAATTCATCCGTTTCTCTTAATTTAAGTTCCTGCATAAAAATCTCCTTCTATCTTGCCAGATTAAAATTAACCGGCAGAATCAGATAAATATATTTTTCATCGGCATCTTTGATAAAACAGGGAGCCTTTGCATTGATGGTATAGAGCTGAACCTCTTCATCATCAATAACACGCAGTGCTTCAATCATGAATCTGGGATTGAACCCGATCATGATATCCTTGCCGAACTGGTTTACCATGATCTCGTCACGCATGGAACCAAGAGAAGAATTCATGATCAGTTCCATGGAATTATCACTGATATTGAAAATGATCGGCTTTTTATCACTTTCTTTTACCAGGAGTGTGGAACGTTCAATACTGTCTAATAAAATTTTCTTATTGACGGTAATGCATGTTTCATAATCGTTACTTAACATCTGGTCCACATTGAAATACTTTTTATCGATCAGACGACTGACCACAATGGTCTGATCAAATTCAAAAGAAATATGATTTTTAGAGAAGAAAATGCGAACTTCATCTTCTGCCTCTCCGGTAAGAATTTTGCTGATTTCATTCAGGGACTTACCGGGAACGACTACTTCAAAATCAGGATAAACTTCGTTCAGTTCTACTTTCCGGATAGAAATACGATGACCGTCCAGCGAGCAGACCCGCAGCTGGTTTTCCTTTACTTCAAACAGTTCACCTGCCATAGCGGGATTTGTATCACTGGTGGAAATCGAGAAAATTGTCTGACGAATCACTTCTTTTAAAGCATATTGTGACATAACAATTGATTTCTCTTTGTTGAATTGAGGCAGCTGGATGTATGTGTCCGGATCGTCACACATGATTTTAAACTTGGCATTTTCACATTTGATCAGTGCCGTATTATCATGAATCTGAAGCAGGATTTCACTGTCAGGAAGTTTTCTGATGATTTCAGCAAAAAGTTTGGCATTGATTGCTGTAATACCATGTTCTTCAATGCGTGCGTCAATGGTGGTTTCGATACCCAGTTCCGTATCATTGGTTGTCAGTTTTACATATGATTCACGTGCATCGATCAGGATACATTCCAGAATTTTGTAATTGGTTTTTGAAGGAACCGCTTTCAATACGGTATTTATGGCGTTCATGAGAGTTGATTTCTCAAAGTAAACTTTCATAAATGTGAATAACCCCTTTCGGTATAAATGAATATATAATTAATTATAGTTCAGCAGTCTCAGCAGTAGGGGGCGTGGATATGTGGATAACCCCATTTTTGTCAGAAAACATAAGGTTTTCCACAATGGGAAAACCGGTTGATAACTTTACCTGAACCTGAGGATAATTCTGAAGTTATAAACATTCAGAAAAACTGTGAAATTCATCCACATAAATTCAACAGAATATCCACAACCTGCTGTTTATAAAGGCGGGTTGATTTTTTTCTTCAGGGTTTCGATGGCAGACTGCAGACTATCATTATTGGGAAGATCTTTTTTGATCTTTTCACAGCCGTGAATGATCGTTGCATGATCCCGGTTGCCCAGACAGTTTCCTATTTTAATAAGAGGCACTGTTGTCATTTCCTTGCAGAGATACATGGCAATCTGTCTTGGATAGGCGATATCCTTGCTTCGCTTTGGAGAAATCAGATCCTTAACGGATACATGAAAATGATCCGCTACCGTCTGAATGATCAGTTCGGGCGTGATTTCCCGAGGTTCTGCAGGACCAAAGTAGTCTTTCAGAATTTCAGCAGCCATGTCCAGTGTGATATCTGTATTCTGAAGTTTGGAAAATGCCACAATTTTTGTAAGAGCGCCTTCCAGCTCACGAATGTTGGATTTCACATGGGTAGCAATGTATTTGATAATTTCGTTATCAATATTATACCCTTCATCGGCTTCTTTTTTGCGAAGAATTGCCATACGGGTTTCATAATCCGGTTCCGATATGCTGACAGTCAGACCGCCGGCAAAGCGTGATCTCAGTCGTTCTTCCAGCAGTTCCATCTCGTTGGGCGGACGATCCGAGGAAATAATAATCTGTTTTTTCGCCTGATACAGGGTATTGAATGTATGGAAAAATTCTTCCTGAGTACTGTCTTTCCCTATAATAAACTGGATATCATCAATAAGAAGGACATCGTTATTGCGATATTTCGCCCGGAATTCAGCAGTTGTGTTATCGTTATTGTTATTTTTGTTCCGGATGGAATCAATCAGTTCATTGGTAAAGATTTCGGAGGTAACGTACATTACTTTTTTGCCCGGATCTTTATTCAGAATGAAGTTTCCGATTGAGTGCATCAGATGGGTCTTGCCGAGACCTACGCCGCCGTAAATGAAAAGCGGGTTGAAAGCTTCAGCGGGAGATTCGGCTACTGCCAGTGAGGCTGCATGAGCCATGCGGTTGTTGGAACCGACCACGAAACTTTCAAAAGTATACTTTCGGTTTAAGCCGGAAGATATATTATTATTAGAAGAAACAGGTGATTTTTTGCTTACGGGCTGCTGCGGAACGTCGTCTTTCATAATAAAACGGACAGTGCAGTTCAGTCCTGTGACTTCCTGAATATGGAGGTGCAGGAAAAAATCATATTTCTTCTGCTGGATGTAGTCCAGACCAAATTTCTCCCCTGGGTAGAGGACGAGTACTTCATCGCCGTCCATGGCAACAGGTTTCAGTGGTTCGATCCAGGTATGGAAAGAAATGTCTGACAGTTCCTGATCCACTTTCAGCTTGGAGGTAATGTCATCCCAGTTTTTTTGTATTGTTTCTAGCATGTGTAACTCCTCTGAGTAGTTCATAGAAAAATAAAATGTGCACAACTCAAAAAAATACGGAAGATGACCGTATAAAACGGCAGTTGTGAATTGAGAAGTTATCCACAATTGCCTGAAGAGATAGTATGCACATCATAGATTCATTATCATAAGTTTACTACAAAATCAAAAAGATAGCAATGGAATCCCTTAAAATAAAGTTTTTTTTCAAAAATTTTTCGTATGTGAATAAGTTGATAAGAAAAAATGGAGTAAATTGTTGATAACTAAAAAAATAACACGAAATGTGAATAAAGTGGATAACTTTTTCACATATATTTTGGGGAGAAAAATAGAAATATGGGATTTAAACGACAATATCTAGTGGTGACAGCACAGGATTATCCACAGGTTATCCACAAAATGTGGATAGTTGAAAAGATGTGTATAAACTGTCGAAACAGAGTTTATAAGCCAAAAATCCTGTGGATAAGCAGAAAACCGGCATTTTGTGAGGAATTTTCAGCAAAAAAACAGCTTGACGGATTCGAAACCTTTATATATAATGGTATCCGATGTGTTGCTACTATTAGAAAAGGAGGTGTATACGTATGAAGATGACATTCCAGCCTAAAAAGAGACAGAGATCTAAAGTTCATGGTTTCAGAGCAAGAATGAGCACTCCCGGCGGCAGAAAAGTTCTGCAGGCAAGAAGAGCAAAAGGCAGAAAGAAATTATCCGCATAATTCAGCAAGAGGCCGCATTTGATGTGGCCTTTTTTACTGACAGCAGTGCAGGAGGAAATCTTCGTGAATTCTTCATGCAGAGCAGATAATCAATCAGCGTATGAATACGTATAGTAAAGAAGAGTCAGATGGAATCAATTAAAAACAACAGGGATTTTTTAACAGTTTACAGATCGGGTAAGTCCTATGCCAACAGATACCTCGTTATGTACCTGGCGCCTGCGCAGGAGGGATGTGAAGGCAGAATCGGGATTTCCGTCAGTAAAAAAGTGGGAAATAGTGTAGTAAGACATCGTGTAAAGAGGCTTATAAAGGAAAGTTATAGGCTTAATGAGAACAGGTTCCGGACGGGCTGTGACATTGTGGTCGTAGCCAGAAAAGAAGCAAAAGGTAAGAATTACAGTGAAATCGAGAGTGCATTGCTGCACCTAGCCAGGCTTCACGGGATGCTGCTTCACGGCAGCAGCTGTGAATGAAAAGAAAGAGGAATCGATGAAAAAATGCTTGATTGCCCTGATCAGGTTGTACCGCAGATATATTTCGCCGATGAAGGCTCCATGCTGCAGATATGTGCCTACATGTTCGCAGTATGCAATTATTGCCATAGAGAGATATGGAGTCATTAAGGGAGGAGCGCTTGCGGTTTGGCGCATTTTGAGATGTAATCCTTTTGCAAAGGGCGGGTATGATCCCGTTCCATGACAGGATTAGGAGGTACTCCTTTGAATTTTATCTTACTGACACAGTATGACGGAAAGATTGTAGGACCGGTTGCAAAGCTTCTGGGTGTTCTGATGAATGCTCTGTTCAATGCGCTGTCATCCATCGGTATTCCCAATATCGGACTTGCAATTATTTTATTTACTGTGATTGTTAACATTCTGCTGATTCCGTTAACAATCAGCTCACAGAAGAATATGAAGCTGAATACTGTAATCCAGCCGGAGCTGGCAAAGATTACAGCAAAGTATAAAGGCAAAAAAGATCAGGCTTCGTTAGAACAACAGCAGAAAGAAACGCAGATGCTGTATGATAAGTACGGCTACAGCCCCACATCGGGATGTCTGCCCACACTGATTCAGTTTCCCATCATGCTGGCACTGTACCGCGTAATCTATCAGATTCCCGGTTATGTTTCAGCTATTTATAATCAGTTTAAGGGAATTGTGGATCTGGCGCTGACACAGAACGGCTTTGCTTCAAAGATTGCCGATCTGGCGACAGCCAACGGAATGTCACCGGATAAGTATAACTTTGACGGTTCCACAACTGAATCCGTTAACTATATCATTGATCTGTTTTACAAATTTGACAGCTCCGAATGGGCGCAGTTCAAGGAACTATTTCCTTCAATTCAGAATCAGATCACTCCGTTCCTGGATAAGATTACGGAGATGAACTCCTTCTTCGGCGGCATCAATCTGGCAGAAGCACCCGGATTCAAGCTGTCTATTGCATTGATCATTCCTATTCTTGCATGGTTTACCCAGTGGCTTTCCATTAAAGTAAACAGTGCAGGGCAGGAGATTAACCCGGATGATCCGTCAGCAGCAACCATGAAGAGCATGAATACATTCATGCCCATTATGTCAGCTGTCTTCTGTATTACACTGCCGGCCGGCCTTGGCGTATACTGGATTGCCAGCCCGGTAGCAAGAACAGTCATTCAGGTTTTCGTTAACAAGTATTTTGACAAAGTAGGTACGGATGCCATTGTTGCCCAGCGTATTGCGAAGCAGAACAAAAAACGGGCAAAACAGGGGCTTCCTCAGATCAATCCGGATGGAACTTATGTTCATAACGGAAAGATCATTACAGATCCCACATCTGTAAATACACCTGCGGCAGAGAAGAGAGAAAAGACCATGCCGACAGCGGTTAAGTATACTTCTGACAGTTCCGCTTATTACAAGAAGGAATATGAGCAGGGAAGTATTGCTTCCAAAGCGAGGATGGTAAAGGATTTTGACGAAAAGAACAGCAGAAAGTAAATTTCAGGCTGTGGATATTATAGTTTTATTTATGCAGCGGCATTGTTCAGACGGCTGTCCTCAGTGAGAGTGTCAGGGCAATTCCGGCTGTAGGCTGTAAGAGGTTGAAAAATGGATAGAATAGAAATTTCTGCAAAAAATGTAGAAGAAGCTCTTACACAGGCCATGATTAAACTTGGTACTACCAGTGATAAGATGGGGTATGAAGTGATCAGTGAGGGACGCAGCGGATTTTTCGGGATCGGCAGCAAACCGGCTGTAATTAAAGCATGGATCAAGGAAGATGCAATGTCTCAGGAACTGAAGGATTTCATGGAGACTCCCAAAAAGACTCCTGAACCGGAAGTGAAAGCTGAGCTGCAGAAACCTGAAGGAAAGACTGAAAAGAAAGAAACTGCGGCTGCAGATGAGAAAAAGTCTGATCTTAAGGTTGCATCTACACCGGAAGAGTTCATTACCCAGGTATGCAATGCCATGGGAATCAAAGTATCTGTAGACAGCAGATTTGATGAAGCTGAGAACGTTCTCGACATCAATATGATCGGTGATGATATGGGTATCCTGATTGGTAAAAGAGGACAGACACTGGATTCTTTACAGTATCTGACCGGTCTTGTTGCCAATAAGAACAAGGAAGAGTATATCAGAGTCAAACTGGATACGGAGAATTATCGTGAAAGAAGAAAAGAGACGCTGGAGAATCTGGCAAGAAATATTGCCTACAAGGTTAAAAGAACCAAGAAGCCGGTGGCTCTTGAACCCATGAATCCTTATGAGAGAAGAGTGATTCACGCTGCACTTCAGAATGACAGATATGTTATTACAAGAAGTGAAGGGGAAGAACCGTTCAGACACGTTGTAATTTCACTGAAACGTGAGAAATCCTACAACAGCAGACCGAACGGCGGTAAGGGTGGTTACAATCGTTACAACAACAGTTCCTATAACAAACAGAAGGGCGGATACAATAAGCGCAGAGAATACGCGAAAGCGGAAACTGCGGGTGCGGAAGCTGCGGAAGTAAAACAGGAACAGGAAGATTGATCCGCTTAAACTAAAATGTCTTGGCCGTGCTGAGGGCTCAGCACGGCTTTTTTATATAACAGGAGTCAGAAAGGAAACGGGTCACAGATGGATAATGATACAATTGCTGCAATCGGTACGGCCATGTCTCATTCCGGTATCGGTATTGTAAGGATCAGCGGACCGGAAGCCATTGCCATTGCAGATGAGATTTTTGAGGCTAAAAGGCAGGGGAAGAAGTTGAAGGATGTGGCGACGCATACCCTGCATTATGGTCATATTGTAAAAGATGGACGGATTATAGATGAGGTTCTGGTTTCCGTGATGAGAGGACCAAGAAGTTATACTGCGGAAGATGTGGTGGAAATCAACTGTCACGGCGGTATTCTGGTCATGAAAAAGATTCTGGATGCGGTAATTGAAAGCGGTGCCCGACCGGCCGAAGCGGGAGAATTTACCAAACGGGCCTTTTTAAATGGAAGAATGGATCTGTCTCAGGCAGAGGCGGTTATTGATATCATCAATTCCCAGAATGATTTTGCTCTGAAAAGTGCAGTGAAGCAGCTTTCCGGTTCTGTATCGGAAAAAATCAGAGAAATCCGCAGCAAACTTTTGTATGAAATGGCTTATATTGAGTCTGCACTGGATGATCCGGAACATTATCCCATGGATCATTACGGAGAGGAACTGGCCGGTAAGCTGAAGCCTCTGATTCATGAGATGGAAAAGCTGGCAGAAACAGCGGATGATGGCCGGATGCTGAAGGAAGGTATTAAAACGGTCATACTCGGAAAACCGAATGCAGGCAAATCTTCACTTCTTAATCTGATGGTGGGAAGTGAGAGAGCTATTGTTACGGATATTGAAGGAACGACGAGAGATACGCTGGAGGAGCATATTCTGCTGGATGGTATCAGCCTGAATATTGTGGATACAGCAGGTATCCGTCAGACCTCCGATGTAGTGGAGCAGATTGGTGTGGAACGGGCTAAAAGTCAGGCGGAAGAGGCTGATCTGGTCCTGTATGTGGTGGATGCAACCAAACCCCTGGATGATAATGACAGGGAAATCATTGCATGTATTTCTGATAAGAAATCCATTATTCTGTTCAATAAATCGGATCTCGATACCGTTCTGGCAGAGCAGGAAATCCGTCAGATGCTGCCTCAGCAGAGTGTTGTAGTTTTCTCTGCTAAAGACGGAACAGGTTTCGATGTTCTAAAGGACCGCATTAAGGAAATGTTTTATTCTGAGGAATTGAAGTTTAACGATGAAATTTATCTGACCAGTGCAAGGCATAAGGCTGCTCTGGACAGTGCATATAGAAGTCTTAACCTGGTACTGGAAAGTATTGATGCCGGCATGCCGGAAGATTTTTTTACAATTGATATGATGAGTGCCTATGACCAGCTGGGATATATAACCGGTGAATCGGTAGAAGATGATCTGGTGAATGAAATTTTCAGCAAATTCTGTATGGGCAAGTAGACGGTGGGAAATGAGGTGTGAATCATGCCGTTTCTGAAAGAAGAATACGATGTTGCCGTTGTGGGAGCCGGTCATGCGGGCTGTGAAGCTGCGTTGGCCTGTGCCAGACTGGGACTTCGGACGATCATGTTTACGGTCAGCGTAGACAGTATTGCCCTGATGCCCTGCAATCCCAATATCGGCGGAAGTTCCAAGGGACATCTGGTTCGTGAAATCGATGCCCTTGGCGGTGAAATGGGTAAAAATATAGATAAATCTTTTATTCAGTCCAAAATGCTGAATCGTTCCAAGGGGCCTGCTGTTCACTCTCTGCGTGCGCAGGCAGATAAACAGGATTATTCCAGACAGATGCGCAGAGTTCTGGAGAATACGGATCATCTGGTGATTCGTCAGGCAGAAGTAGGAGAGATCATTACAGGTGAGAATAATGAAATCATCGGCGTGAAAACCGTATCCGGTGCGGAATATTCCTGTAAGGCAGCAGTTCTCTGTACGGGAACCTATCTGAGGGCAAGATGTATTTACGGTGACGTAAGCTATTATACCGGTCCCAATGGTCTGATGGCAGCAAATCATCTGACTGAAAGCCTGATAGCGCATGGCATTGAAATGTTCCGTTTTAAAACGGGAACGCCGGCCCGGGTGGATAAAAGGACCATTGATTTTTCGAAGATGGAAGAGCAGTTTGGAGATGAAAAGGTAGTTCCTTTTTCTTTCTCAACGGATCCGGAATCCGTACAGAAAGATCAGGTATCCTGCTGGCTGACTTATACGAATGAGGAAACACATAAAATCATTCGTGACAATATTGACCGTTCTCCGCTGTTTTCAGGTGCTATTGAAGGAACCGGTCCCCGGTATTGTCCGTCCATCGAGGACAAAGTGGTCAAATTTGCCGATAAAAACAGGCATCAGGTATTCGTGGAGCCGGAAGGACTTTATACCAATGAGATGTATCTGAGCGGTATGTCCAGTTCTCTTCCTGAGGATGTTCAGTATGCCATGTATCACACGGTGCCGGGACTGGAAAATGCAGTAATTGTCCGAAATGCATATGCAATTGAATACGATTGCATCAATCCGAGACAGTTAAAGCCCACACTGGAGTTCAAGACAATTCCCGGCCTGTTTGCCGGAGGACAGTTTAATGGCAGTTCCGGTTATGAAGAGGCAGCTGCACAGGGGCTGATTGCCGGTCTGAATGCTGCGCTCAGTGTTAAGGGCCAGGAACAGATCATACTGGACCGTTCTCAGGCATACATTGGGGTATTGATTGATGATCTGGTAACAAAAGAGAACCATGAACCTTATCGAATGATGACATCAAGAGCAGAGTACAGACTGCTGCTGCGTCAGGACAATGCAGATATGCGTCTGTCCGAAATCGGACACAAAGTCGGTCTTGTTTCTGATGAAGCATATGAAAAAGTGCTTGCAAAAAAAGCTGCTATTGAAGCGGAAATTGTTCGCGTACAGGAGACACATATCGGAGCCAATCAGAAAGTTCAGGAATTTTTGAGAGCGCATGAGAGTACAGAATTAAAGAGCGGCATTACACTGGCAGAACTGGTAAAGCGGCCGGAACTGGATTATATGATGCTGGCAGAGATTGATCCGGAACGTCCGGAGCTTTCTGATGAAGTTGCCGAACAGGTGAATATTCAGCTGAAATATGAAGGTTATATCAAACGCCAGATGCAGCAGGTAAAACAGTTTAAAAAGCTGGAGAATAAAAAACTGTATGTGGATTTTGATTACAGTAAGGTAAAAGGACTTCGTAAGGAAGCCATGCAGAAGCTGAACCTGTATAAACCAATGTCTGTAGGACAGGCTTCACGTATTTCCGGTGTATCACCGGCAGATATTTCTGTACTGGTAGTTTATCTGGAACAGCATGGAAGCCGTCAGGATAAATAAGATTCAGGGCTGGATAAAGTAAGGAGAACGATGGTTTGGAATATTTAAAATCGGTATTTGAGAAGCATGGATTTGCGTTAACAGACCGGCAGGCGCAGCAGTTCAGGCAGTATTATGATATGCTGGTGGAAAAAAACAAGGTGATGAATCTCACTGCCATTACGGAGTATCGTGAGGTGGTTGTGAAACATTTTCTGGACAGTGTTTATCTTGGAAAATATGCTGATCTGTCCGGCAGTATTTCCGTTATTGATGTGGGAACAGGTGCCGGTTTTCCGGGAATTCCTCTGAAAATTATGTATCCTGAGATGAAGATGGTTCTTCTGGACTCTTTGAATAAAAGAATTCGTTTTCTTCAGGATGTGATAAATGAACTGGCACTGGATCAGGTGGAGGCTGTTCATGGGAGAGCAGAGGAAGTTGCCCGAAAAGCAGACTACAGAGAGCAGTTTGATTATTGTGTATCAAGAGCAGTAGCCAATCTGAATTCTCTTTCTGAAATCTGTCTTCCTTTTGTTAAAATCGGCGGTTCTTTTATATCATATAAATCCATGAAAGGTATGGAAGAACTGGAACAGGCCAAAAAGGCAATTTGTCTTTTGGGTGGAAACTGTATGGAAGGATCAGGTGCAGCGGCGGAAAATTCTGTCGAGCGTTTTATACTGGAAGAGGAGAGTGCTCAGGTGGAAACAATGGAACGTAATTTTATCCGTATCAATAAAATAAAGGCGACGCCGCGCAAATATCCAAGAAAACCGGGAACACCTTTTAAGGAGCCATTAAAATAATGACAAGCTGTTAGAGACAGGCAGATTCATACGGCAGCAGGCATTTTCGCCTGCGGTTTGTTGTATGAGTCTGCCTGTTGTTTATTCTGCCTCACAGCTTTATTTCTCAGGCTGAAGTCCGAATAGTAAATCATCATCTCGAATGTTTCACGTGAAACATTAAAAAAGCATAGAATTGTAGTTTGTTTAGTGTTATAATAAATCCAGTTTTCAATATATGGCTGTTCAGAAATAACATCGAAAACACTGGTTACATTTTTTTGCAAATCAGCCGGGTTCTGAATAGTAAATAAAAAACAGGCTTGAGAAAGGATAAAAGATATATGGGTAGAGTAATTGCAGTTGCGAATCAGAAAGGTGGTGTTGGCAAGAGTACCACCAGTATTAATCTGGCTTCCTGTCTGGCAGCTGAAGGTAAACATGTGCTGACAATCGATATGGATCCTCAGGGGAATACGACAAGTGGATTGGGGCTGGATAAAAACGAACAGAAATTTACAGTATATGATTTGCTTTTAGGTGAAGCTTCTATTGATGAATGTATCGTGCGTGAAGTATTTGATAATCTGGATGTGCTGCCTTCCAATGTTGATTTATCTGGTAGTGAGATTGAATTGATTGGTGTGGAACGGAAAGAATACATATTAAAGGACAATGTGAGACAGGTAAAAGATGAATATGATTTTGTTATCATTGATTGTCCTCCGTCATTAAGTATGCTTACCATTAATGCAATGACAACAGCAGATACAGTTCTTGTTCCGATTCAGTGTGAGTATTATGCATTGGAAGGATTAAGTCAGTTGATTTATACAATCAGTCTGGTAAAGGAACGCCTGAATCCAAATCTGGATATTGAAGGTGTGGTATTTACCATGTATGATGCCAGAACCAATCTGTCACTGCAGGTCGTTGAAAATGTAAAAGGATATTTGAAGCAGAATATTTACAAAACAATTATTCCCAGAAATGTGCGTCTGGCAGAGGCTCCGAGCCATGGACTTCCAATTAATATATATGATCCAAGATCAGCAGGAGCAGAGGCTTATCGTGCTTTGGCAGAGGAAGTAATTGCAAGTTCAGACAGAAACTGAAGAAGCCGAATAAACAGGTAAAGCAGATATGGTATTTAGTCAGAATTATTAATAAGAGGAGAGGTGCAGATGGGTAGAAAAGGCGGTCTTGGAAAAGGACTGGATATTTTGATTCCTCAGGGCGTATTGAAAGAAGAACCCAAAGAGGGAAAACAGAAAAATACAAATGAAGCTGCGGATTTTATGGTTAAAATCAGTTTGGTTGAGCCGAATAAAGAACAGCCGAGGAAAGAGTTTGATGAGACGGCATTGAATGAACTGGCAGATTCTATTAAACAATATGGAATTATCCAGCCGTTGGTAGTGGTGAAAAAAGATGACCATTATGTGATTGTAACAGGAGAGCGCAGGTGGAGAGCTGCTAAAATAGCTGGTTTAAGAATGGTTCCGGTGGTGGTCAAAAATCTTACAGATCAGGAAATTATGGAACTGTCTCTGATTGAAAATATTCAGAGGGAAGATTTGAATCCGGTGGAAGAGGCAATGGCTTATCAGCGTCTGATACAGGAGTTTCACATGACACAGGATGAAATTGCCAGAAAAGTTTCGAAAAGCCGGACTGTAATTACCAATACGATTCGTCTCCTGAAACTGGATAAGGATGTTCAGGCGATGCTTGCATCACATCAGATTACCAGTGGACACGCCAGAGCGCTTTTGGGATTGGATAATTTAGATGAACAGTATGATCTTGCTACACGGATTGTGGAAGAAGGCCTGAGTGTTCGCGATACGGAGGAACTTGTCAGATTAATGAATCAGCCTCCTGAAGAAAAGGAAGAGAAAAAGGCGGATGATTCCGTTGATGAGCAAACCAGAATTATTTATGAAAATTATGAAAATCTGCTGAAGCGCCTCATGGGTACAAAAGTAAACATCAGGAAAAAGAAAAACGACAGGGGTAAAATCGAAATAG
The DNA here is from genome assembly GCA_028724245.1 of Lachnospiraceae bacterium. Lineage (GTDB taxonomy): Bacteria > Bacillota > Clostridia > Lachnospirales > Lachnospiraceae > TWA4. The sequence goes on along the minus strand of JAQYDI010000141.1, from coordinate 14,129 downwards.
AATATTATTCTCTGGATGAACTGGAACGTTTGCTGGATTTATTCCAGAGACTGCCTGGTGATGATACTATATAAACAAGAAGATGGAGACAGAAAAATGTTAGAAAATAGTATGTTAAATGATTTGTTATTTGATCCGGCTTATATTATTGCTGCACTGGGAGCAATTACTTTTATCCTGCTTATCATGGTAATTGTTTGTCTGGTAAAATTAGGTGGTTTAAAGAAACGTTATAAAAAGTTCATGGAGGGCAATGATGCAAAATCACTGGAAGAATTGATACAGTCGGAAGTAGCAGATATTAAAAATCTGCAGGATGAAGATACGAAGATTGAAGATGAAATCAGCAATATGAATCAGGTGATTTCCGGATGTTATCAGAAAAAAGGTGTTGTGAAATATGATGCATTGACCGGTATGGGGGGTCAGGTGAGCTTTGCACTGGCAATGCTTGATCAGAAAAATACAGGAATTATGGTTAATTCAATTCATACGAGAGAGGGCAGTTATCTGTATTTAAAGGAAATTGTGGATGGAAAGTGTGAAGTGCTTCTGGGAAAAGAAGAGCAGAAGGCACTTGACATAGCCATGGGAGTGAATACGAAGTAGGATACGTGTACATGATGCCATTGAAAGAGAGTAATGTTTCGGTAGACAGTACTCTCTTTTTGATTTATATTAATGGTGGAATGTTTCACGTGAAACATTTTCCTGTATGATTTTCCTGCTTATTGATGTGAGGCGTACGGGGTAATGATGAATAATTAAAGGAGAGAAAATAGATGTCTGGTTCAGTTTTGGGAAATATTTTTACAGTTTCTACATGGGGAGAGTCTCATGGAAAAGCACTGGGAGTTGTTGTGGACGGGTGTCCGGCAGGGCTCGAACTGTCGGAAGAGGATATCCAGAAAATGCTGGATCGGAGAAAACCGGGACAAAGTAAATTTACAACAACCCGAAAAGAAGGAGATGAGGTTCAGATTCTTTCCGGGGTTTTTGAAGGAAAAACAACGGGAACACCGATTTCAATGGCTGTATGGAATAAAGACCAACGTTCCAAAGATTATGGACAGATAGCGTATTCTTACAGACCGGGACATGCAGATTATACTTTTGACCAGAAATATGGATTTCGTGATTACAGAGGCGGCGGACGTTCATCAGGACGTGAAACAATCGGAAGAGTAGCAGCAGGGGCTGTTGCTGAGAAAATTCTGAAGGAACTGGGAATTGAAATTTACGCTTATGCCAGATCTATTGGGCCGGTGAACATTGATTATTCCAGATTCAGCAGAGATGAAATCTGCAATAATAAGGTATATATGCCTGATGCAGAGGCAGCAGCACGCGCGGAAGAATTTCTTCAGGGAAAAATAAAAGAAAAGGATTCTGTTGGTGGAGTGGTGGAATGTGTGATAAAAAACATGCCTGTCGGTGTGGGAAATCCTGTTTTTGATAAATTAAATGCCAATCTGGCTAAAGCAGTGATGTCAATTGGTGCAGTGAAAGGATTTGAGATTGGCGACGGATTTGCGGCAGCACAAAATACCGGCTCTATAAATAATGATGAATTTGGTATTGATGAAAACGGAAAAATAATGAAAAAGACCAATCATGCGGGTGGAATTCTGGGTGGCATGAGCGATGGATCTGATATTGTTTTTCGGGCTGCATTCAAGCCAACTCCCAGTATCAGCAGGGAGCAGCATACTGTAACAAGAGATGGAGAAGAAATAGATATGGTGATTCACGGGAGACATGATCCGATTATTGTGCCCAGAGCAGTAGTTGTAGTGGAATCCATGGCAGCGTTGACAATTGTGGATCTGCTGTTCAGTGGAATGTCTGCTCGTATGGATTCTGTGAAAAAAGTATATGAGAGATAATGATATATGAGAGATACCTGAAATCACATACTCATGGCATTCTTGCGGGAGATTCCGAAATGAATTTCCAGTGTGAGTCTGTGGGTCATACTGGAACAAATAAGGCCTCATCCAATTACAGAAAGGATGAAGCCTTATTATTTTGTAACTGTTCAGAGCCAACCTGGATTTGTACGAAAAAGTGTTTCTGAATGCAAGCATACATCGCATTTTTTCGTACAAATCTGATTGTCTCTGAACAGTTACCAATTTATTCTTTATAGAAATTGATCAGACAGCCTGCAAGAATAATTTTGCGTTCATCATCTGTCAGATCACCAAGGCGCAGTTCAAAAGGAATCAGTGTATCTTTTACAACGTAGGCAGTAATTACACTTGCTTTTTCCTGAATTGCAGTGCGGATGCCGGGGATGAAAATGAAATCATCCATTCCAAAAGGAAGTTCTTCCTGATCGAACAGGAAGGGCAGCATACCCCAGTTGATCAGGTTGGAACGATAACGTTTGGTTGCATATTCTCTGGCAATATTAGCCCAGCCGCCGAGTACTTTCTGACATGATGCAGCCTGTTCTCTGGCAGAACCATCGCCGGGCTTTACAGCGTAAATAGTGCTTCCGATGCCGGTTTCGCGGGCTTTTAAGTCAGGGTAAGATGCTTTGATTACTTTGAATGCAGCATCGTAAGCAGGATCTTCTACCTGACAGGGACAGCTGTTGGTGCGTCTTACTTCTTCTACGTTTCTTACAGCTTTTGCTTTTCCTACATAGGCAGGGTCTTTTCTGGATAATGTGAATTCTGCAAGACCCAGAGGATTGGAACGGTAAGAAGATGTTTCACCGGAAGGGATCAGTTCGTCTGTTGTTGTAACCGGATCATGGATAACGGATGCTACGCGCAGAAGCAAATCTTCTGTAAGCGGAACCATAGAGGGCCAGTCTTTAATATTGGGACCGAACTGAATTTCAACTTCAGGATGAGCTACGCCCTTGCTGTCGTATACACGATTTTCGTAAATGGTGCTGTCAAAGAAATATTTTTTGCCGGTATATTCCACATCCATATCAGTTGCAGAAGTAAGGAATCCTTTGTTGGCAGCGGTAGCAGCAATGGAACGGGCATCCATAAGAGCAACTGCAGAAAGCTGGCCGCTCTGGATTTTGGAACCTTCTCTGTTGGGGAAGTTTCTGGTTGAGTGGCGGATGCTGAATGCACCGTTGGCAGGTGTATCACCGGCACCGAAGCAGGGACCGCAGAATGCAGTTTTAACAATTGCACCGGCAGTCATCAGGTCTGCTACACTTCCGTTTTTCACCAGCTCCAGATAAACAGGAGTAGAAGCAGGGTATACACTTAATGTGAATTTATCATCGCCTGTAAATCTGCCTCGCAGAATGTCAGCGGCAGCGCAGATATTCTCAAAACCACCGCCGGCACATCCGGCGATAATACCCTGATCCACATAAAGTTTACCGTCAATTACTTTGTTTCTTAAAGTAAAGTCACAGGATTCACCGAAGGATACACGGGCTCTTTTTTCTACATCGACCAGAATATCGTCGAGATTTGCCTTTAACTCATCGATTTCATAGGTGTTGCTGGGATGGAAAGGCATGGCAATCATGGGTTTGATTGTACTCAGATCGATGGAAATCACACCGTCGTAGTATGCAACCGGCTGAGGATTCAGTTCCTTGTATGCATCTGCGCGGCCGTGTAAAGCAAGATAATCAGAAATTACAGTATCTGTTGTCCAGATAGAGGACAGGCAGGTTGTTTCTGTCGTCATAACATCGATACCGATACGGAAATCAGCACTCAGATTTTTAACGCCGGGGCCTACGAATTCCATAACTTTGTTATTCACATATCCATTTGCAAAGGTTGCTCCGATAATGGCAAGGGCAACGTCCTGAGGACCAACTCCCTTCATGGGTTCTCCGGTCAGATAAACAGCAACCACGCCGGGCATTTTGACATCATAGGTACGGCCCAGCAGCTGTTTGGCAAGTTCGCCGCCGCCTTCGCCGATTGCCATGGTACCAAGTGCACCGTAGCGGGTATGACTGTCGGAACCCAGAATCATCTTACCGCAGCCGGCCAGCATTTCGCGGGCATACTGATGGATAACTGCCTGATGAGGAGGTACATAGATTCCGCCGTATTTCTGTGCGCAGGTAAGACCAAACATGTGATCATCTTCGTTGATCGTGCCGCCGACAGCACAGAGACTGTTGTGGCAGTTTGTCAGAACGTAGGGAATGGGGAATTTCTCCAGTCCGCTGGCTCTTGCTGTCTGGATAATACCGACATATGTAATGTCATGGGAAGTCAGACAATCAAATTTGATCTTTAACTGTTCAGGATCATCGGATGTATTGTGGGCCTGCAGAATACTGTACGCCATGGTTCCTTTTGCAGCTTCCGCTTTGGAAGGAACAGCGGTACCCAGTTTTGAAGAAAGGACAGCAGGAGCTTCGCTGTTATCTTCAACCAGGAGCTCACCGTTTAACAAATAAGCGCCATTTTCAAAAAGTTTTACCATAAAGGCCTTTTCCTCCTTATAAAAAATTATCCGACAGGGAGCAGCAGACAAGCCATAAAATCCTCCGTCGGAATCCAGATTGAATATGGTAACTGTTCAGAGCCAAGCAGATGAGGTTGGCTCTGAACAGTTACTGAATATGTATGTATAAAAGTTTTCCAAAAACTCAATACTGTGTTTATTATACTTGAAAAAACGACGCAACTCAATAGAAAGATTCATGAAATATGGGAAAATATACATGATTTCAACATAAAAATGCATAGAAAAGAAATAAAAAACTCTGTCGCCAACCAATCGACAGAGTTTTTTATTAAGGAAATAATATGAAGGCTTTATCAGAAAATATTCGCGATATTTCTGATGCTGAGAATATTATATCGTTAAATGAATTTATAATCAAATATAAATATATGAATAAATAGTATAAATAAATATAAATATAACTGTTTAGACTTTGCCTATAACTGTTTAGACTTTGCCGGAAAACAACAGCGATAAAACAAATGAATCTGATAAAGAAATCTTACATATAATGTAACGGTTCAAAGGTTGCGGTCGATGGGAGATTGATTGATGCTGAATCAGATATGGGCGCTTATGATTAGTATTGGTTTCGTGTATGGAGTTATTGTGGGAAATCTGCAGGAGATGACAGACTCCATGCTGGGAGCGGCAGGAGAGGCCGTAGATTTGAGTCTTACTCTTTTGGGGGTGGTTGCTTTCTGGTGCGGAGTTATGGAAATTGCTCAGGAAGCGGGGCTTGTTCGGGAATTGAGCCGCAGGATGAAGCCGGTTATTCAGTTCCTTTTCCCGCAGATTCCGGAGAATCACAGATCACTGGAGGCTATATCCATGAATTTTATTGCTAATATACTGGGGCTGGGATGGGCAGCAACACCAGCAGGGCTGAAAGCGATGGAAGCATTGACAGAACTGGAGAAAGAAAGAGATGCAGAATATCGGGCAGAGCAGGAAGCGGGATGCAGAACAGAGCATCGGGCAGAGCAGAAAGCGGGATGCAGAACAGAATATCAGGCAGAGCAGAAAGCTGATCCGGAAAGCCATATTGCCAGTAATGAGATGTGTACTTTTCTGGTTTTAAATATATCTTCGCTGCAGCTGATTCCTGTTAATATCATTGCTTATCGAAGTCAATATGGAAGCGCTGATCCTGCGGCTGTGATTGGGCCTGCTATTCTGGCAACAAGTGTAAGTACGGCAGCAGCGGTGGTGATCTGCAAATTCCTGACCCGTAAGAGAACAGCTAAAAAAGTCTAAAAATACAGTTCAAATTTTAATCTTGTTTTAAGGTGGTGAAAAAACGTTGTTTCTTCACGGATTGTCTGATATTATGGTGCATGGATCACAAGAACAGAAAGCAATATTTTAAAAGTGAATCCGGGAGGATGGTTTTATGGGAATGGGAAAAAGGCTGGAGTGTAAAAGAATGTTTCACGTGAAACATTTGCAGATATTTTCCTGCTTTAATCTGGATCGAATGATTTTATTTCTGACGGCTGTGATATTGGCAGCTGTTTTTTTCTTTACGCAGGAAAATGGACTTTGGGCTTCTGATGTGGACTGGATTTCACAGCACAGTGTGTTTCCGGACTATTTTCGGAAACTGTTTTATGAAACAGGAGAACTTTATCCTGATTTTGCATTTCAGATAGGAGGAGGGCAGAATATTTTTAATTTTGCGTACTATGGGTTTCTGAATCCGTGTATTTTGCTGTCCTATCTGTTTCCATGGATCCCCATGGATTTATGGATTATGGGACTTTCACTGGTGCTGTACATGACTTCTGTTTTGCTGTTTCATTTTTGGATCAGTTCACGGGGGCTGGAACGGAGGGTTTGTTTTTATGTCAGTGTGATGTTTATGCTGGCGGCACCTCTTTTCTATCATTCCTGCGTGCAGATCATGTTTGTGAATTATATGCCTTTTCTTTGTCTTGGACTGATCGGTACGGATCGGTACTTCGAGAAGAAAAAATCAGGAATGGTTTGTACCAGTGTTTTTTTGATGGTTCTGACCAGCTTCTACTTTAGTATCGGAGCCATTGTATGTCTCTGTCTGTATGCGCTTTACTGTTATCTGAAATATGAACAGGAAAAAAATAGACCTTTTACTGTTGGGGGAATTGTCGGCGCTGCTTTGAAATATGTAAGTCGTATTTTCACAGGGATTTTTCTGAGCTGTTTTTATCTGGTGCCTACAGCAATTGCGCTTCTTCGGGGAAGAAGCAGTTCCGGTGCTGCAGAAAAAACAGATTATCTGGCTCTTTTCCTGCCTTTAGGTGATGCGGACAGGCTTTTATATAATGAGTACGGAATAGGTTTGGTCTGCCTGGCACTGATTGCAGTTCTGGCAGGAATGTTTCAGAAAAAAGCAGCAGGGAAAGTATTGAGTATCGGCCTGTTTTTAATAACGGCTTTTCCTGTATTTTCTTATGCTCTAAATGGATTTCTTTACAACAGAAGTAAGGTATTGATTCCATTTCTGCCGGTTATTTGTCTTCAAACGGGACTCTGGCTTTCCGGATTGAAGGAAAAAAAGGGAAAAAGAGGAATTTTGCCTGCTTTTCTGCTTCTTTTTCTGTATTTTGCAATGATATGGAATGATATAAAAGGAAGTGATGAGGCTGTTATTTATCTTGTTGATTTTGCTCTGGTACTGCTGTCTGTTTTATTGTATTGCAGGTGGAAACCCGATATACGCATCATTATCATTCCTGCAATTTTTGTCCTTGTATTTGTTAACCGGATGAATTGGAAGGACTTTCATGAAACATTGAAATGGTCTGATCTTGAACTGGAAAATAGGGAGCAGATTGCAGAAATGGTCGAGTCTGCAGCTGAGATGGATCATACACTTTACCGGATGGAATACTACGGTGACAAAAATGAAAATTTTAAAAATATGAACCGTATATTTGGAATTGATCAGAATATTACTTCTCTGTATTCCTCAACTTATAATGCTCCGTACAGTTATTTTCGCAATACGGTTTTTGATGTGGAAAAAAATTATCGTAATACGCTGATGGAAAGTTTATCGGAAAATGTGGTGTTTCGGAAGCTGATGGGAGTCAAATATATTCTGTCAGATACAAAACCTGTGGGATATGAAGAAGTGGAAACAGCAGAAGATGAGGGTATGGGAGTATCGGAAACAGGGAATGAGAAAGATGACAGTTTAAGGCTGTACCGGGATGAGAATACAGCGCCGATTGCATATGGAACTTCAAAAATTGTAGATACCGGTGCGTATGAACAGTTGAAATTTCCATATAATCAGCTGGGACTGCTTTGTTTTGCTGCTGCAGGTGAAACGACAGACAGCGATAAGGAAACAGATGATAACGAAAAGACAGAAAACGGAGCAGAGACAGGATGCATACCGGACATGATTTCAGGCGTGGAATACGATTTGGAAAATTATGTGAAAGAACTGGATGTTTCTGATGTACTTGAAGGCTTGTTTCATGCTGCCTATGGAGATGAAGAGGAGACTGTGAAACTGAATATTCCGGTTCTGGATCAGGAACAGATTCTGTTTTTCAGGTTTCACGTGGAAAATACAGGAAAAAAAGATGTGCTTATTAAGGCAGGAACGGCATACAACAACCTGACAGCTGCATCCCATATTTATTATAATAATAACAGAGTATTCAGTTATGCCATTGGTATTGAAGCAGGACAGAAAGACGTTGATCTTATTTTTGAAAAGGGCAGCTGCAGGATTACAGATGCAGAGGCCTATCTGGTTTCGGTAAATAATCTGGAACAAATGCAGAAGGAACTGTATGAATATAAATTTACGGAAGATACTGACGAAAAAGATGCTGATGAAAAAGATACTGATGAAAAAGATATTGACAAAGAAACTGTTGATGAGGAAAGCAGCGGCGCAGAAAATATCGGTGCAAAAAACTCTGTTTTCAGTAGAAAAAGCAGATCCGGAAATGTTCTGTCGGGTTCGATCAATATGAAAGAGGATGGATATTTGATTACATCTATCCCTTATGATGAGAACTTTAAGATACTGGTGGATGGAGAGAAAAAATCGGTGGAAATGGTTAATGAAGGTTTCTGCGGCGTAAAGCTGGGGAAGGGGAGTCATGAAATCTCATTTTCCTATCAATCTCCGGGAAAGATATTGGGAGGTGTGCTGACAGTTCTGGGAATCGCGATGCTGGCAGGAATTCTTTTTAAGTCGAGAAAGTATTCTTCGGCTTTCAGACCGGGTGAACAGGGGAATTGCGGGAACAGTTCCGATTTTTCATAGAAACATGTCTTTTGAAAGTGTTAAAATACAGGAAAAGGAGGGGACGCTTTTTATGAAAAATTATGTAATTACGATTGCCAGAGGTTTTGGCAGCGGCGGAAAAATGATCGGAAATATGCTGTCAGAGGAATTGGGGATTCCCTGCTATGAAAGGCAGATTTTGAAAATGGCTTCGGAGCACAGCGGAATTAACGAGAAGCTGTTTGATGAGGTAGATGAAAAATTAAGAGGTTCTTACATTGCGAAAAAACTTTCCGGATTTCCACGTACTGATTCCATTGCCGAACCTACGGAAAAAGAATTTGTTTCCGATGTGAACCTGTATAATATTCAGGCAGAGATCATTAGAAATCTGGCCAGAACAGAGTCCTGTATTATTATTGGAAAATGCGCGGATCGAATCCTGAAAAATTACAGCAATACAATCAGCGTTTATGTAGAAGCACCCAGAGATTATTGCGTAAAGCATATTATGGAACGTCTGGGTGTGGAAGAGGATGAAGCCAATGGCATGATTTACCGGACAGATAAGTATCGATCAGAATATTATAAATACTACTCCGGTGGTCAGGACTGGACAAATCCGACAAACTACGATCTGGTATTGAATCCTGCACGCATGGGCATGGAAAATTGCGTAAAAATCATAAAAGAATATGTGAAACTGAAAATACAGCCGGACTGATATGATTTTTCAGTTGCGTCATTTATAAAAATCTGGTATTATGTTTTCCAAGGTACATTCAAAGGCGAGTGGTGCGTCTTTGAATGTACCTTTTTTGCTTTTTGGAGAACCTTTTTAAAGTACAGGAATATGAATTAAAGGTAATTGTTCAGAGCCAACCTCGAAAACACAGTGTGTTTTCGAGGTGTGGCGTACCCGCCAAATAGATTTGTACGAAAAAGTGCTCTTGAATGCAAGCATTCGTCGCACTTTTTGTGTAAATCTGCTTGGCTTTGAACAGTTACAATTAAAAATGATAATTGCTCGAAAGGTGGGCGTTGGGGTATGAAAAATTATATCGTTACAATTGCAAGAGGATTCGGAAGCGGCGGCAAGATGATTGGAAATCTTCTGTCGGAAGAATTGGGAATTCCCTGTTATGAGAGACAGATACTGAAGATGGCATCAGAATACAGCGGAATCAGTGAAAATCTGTTTGTGGAAGTGGATGAGAGGCTGCGGGGATCTTATGTAGCCAGAAAGTTGTCCGGAATTCCGGGAACGAATACGATTGCAAAACCAACAGAGAAGGAATTTGTTTCTGATCTTAATCTGTTCAATATTCAGGCGGAAATCATCAGAAATCTGGCCAGAACAGAGTCCTGCATTATCATCGGTAAATGCGCCAATAACATTCTGAGAAAGTATGATAATGTAATAAGCGTTTATATTGAAGCTCCCAGAGATTACTGTGTACAGAGTATCATGAATCGTCTGGGTGTGGAAGAAGATGAAGCCAACCGAATGATCTATCATACGGATAAATATCGATCAGAATATTATAAATATTATTCCGGTGGAGAAGACTGGACGAATCCGACCAATTATGATCTGGTGCTGAATACAGCCCGAATCAGCAAAGAAGATTGTGTGAAAATTATAAAAGAATATGTGAAGTTAAAAATCCGATAGAATCGCACAGAATTTGACAGGAGGGTAAAAGTCATGCGTTTGAATCCCAGAGAACAGGAGAAATTGATGCTTCATATGGCAGGGATGCTTGCGAAAGAGCGTAGAGAAAGAGGGTTAAAACTCAATTATGTGGAGTCAGTTGCCTATATCAGTTCAGAATTACTGGAAATGGCCAGAGACGGGAAAGAAGTAGTGGAACTGATGCAGCTTGGCAGCAAAATTCTCACAAAGGATGATGTCATGGAAGGGGTCAGCGATATGGTAACTGAAGTTCAGGTGGAAGCGACATTTCCTGACGGGACAAAACTGGTTACGGTACATAATCCCATCCGTTAATGATGTCAGATGACTTGACGGATAACAGGTAACTGGCGGCTGACAGATAACTTGGCGCTGACAGGTAACTGGTGACCTGATGTAATGTTTCACGTGAAACATTGCGGAAAATATTGTGAGAAACAGTAGTAGTTTGGACTGGAGGTTTTAGACATGAAGATTGGTGAAATTATGCCATTAGACAGAGAGATTATTCTGAATGAGGGCAGGAAGACTGTTTCTGTAACTGTTGCGAATACGGGAGACCGGCCGGTACAGGTGGGTTCTCATTTTCATTTTTTTGAAGTGAACCGTCTGTTGAAATTTGACAGGGAAAAGGCATATGGATATCGGCTTGATATTCCTTCAGGTACATCGGTGCGGTTTGAACCGGGAATGGAGAAAACGGTGGAATTAGTGGAATTTGGAGGAAGAAAGAGGATATTTGGTCTGAATGATCTGACATGCGGACAGACAGGCGAGGCTACACTGCAGGCTTCTTTAATAAATGCAGGGAAAAAAGGAATGCTGGAGGCGGAGTAGATGAGTTACAGAATTTCAGGTGAAAAGTATGCCATGATGTTTGGTCCCACGACCGGTGATAAGGTGCGGCTGGCGGATACCAATCTGATTGTTGAGGTGGAGAAGGATTATACTGTTTACGGTGAAGAGGCCAAATTCGGCGGAGGGAAAACACTGCGTGATGGAATGGGGCAGAATGTAAAAGCCTGCCGCGATGAGGGCGTTCTTGATCTGGTGATTACCAATTGCCTTGTCATTGACTCTACAGGAATTTTCAAGGCAGATATCGGTATTAAGGATGGGAAAATTGCAGGTATCGGAAAAGCTGGGAATCCTGATAATATGGACGGTGTAACTCCGGGTATGACAGTGGGAGCGGCAACGGAAGCTCTTGCAGGTGAGAATATGATTCTTACAGCGGGAGGTGTTGATACGCACATTCATTTTATTTCTCCTCAGCAGATTGCGTGCGCTCTGTATTCCGGTGTTACGACCATGATCGGAGGAGGAACCGGCCCTGCAGATGGAACCAATGCTACGACCTGTACCCCGGGAGCATGGAATCTGGAAATGATGCTGAAAGCAGCGGATGAATATCCCATGAATCTGGGTTTTCTGGGAAAAGGAAACTGCTCTGATGAACGTCCTCTGCGGGAGCAGGTGGAAGCCGGCGCAATGGGGCTGAAAATTCATGAAGACTGGGGGGCAACGCCTGCGGTGATCGATCATTGCCTGAATGTTGCTGATGAATATGACGTTCAGGTGGCGATCCATACGGATACCCTGAATGAAGCAGGGTGTGTAGAAGATACTATCAATGCCATTGCGGGCAGGACGATCCATACTTATCATACGGAAGGAGCGGGCGGCGGCCATGCACCGGATATTATCCGTGCTGCTTCATTTCCCAATGTTCTGCCGTCATCAACCAATCCTACCATGCCTTTTACGGTTAATACTATTGACGAGCATCTGGATATGCTTATGGTATGCCATCATCTGGACAATAAGATACCTGAAGATGTGGCTTTTGCCGATTCAAGAATCCGTCCGGAGACTATTGCGGCGGAAGATGTGCTACATGATCTTGGCGTATTCAGTATGATGAGTTCTGATTCTCAGGCCATGGGGCGTGTTGGCGAGGTAATCACCCGCACTTGGCAGACGGCTCATAAAATGAAAGAAGAAAGGGGCGCTCTGCCTGAGGATCAGGGGAACGGCAATGATAATTTCCGCGTAAAACGGTATATTTCCAAATATACGATCAATCCGGCAATCACCCACGGAGCGGCAGATTATGTAGGCTCAGTGGAAGTGGGAAAAATGGCGGATCTGGTGCTGTGGAATCCCGCATTTTTTGGTGTAAAACCCGATATCATCATAAAGGGCGGCATGATCATTGCAGCAAAAATGGGGGATGCCAATGCTTCCATACCTACCACGCAGCCTGTAATTTATCAGCCCATGTTTGCAGCTCATGGAGAAGCCAGACATGCGGCCTGCGCCACATTCGTATCCATGGCGGCGCATAAAAACGGCATCAAAGAAAAGCTGGGACTGCAGAAACTTGTTCTTCCGGTGTCAAAATGCCGCACCATTGGCAAATGCGATATGAGATATAATCATGAAACACCTGAGATTCTGGTTGATCCGGAAACATACGAAGTGACAGCAGACGGGGTTCATCTGACTTCAAAACCTGCGAAAAAACTGCCGCTGACGCAGATGTACAGTCTGTTTTAACAGAAGCTTCCCTGTGTTTTTTCTATCGAGCAGCAGCGGCGTTGTTTTCCTTATTGCATATTTCCCGGTATTGAGATAAGATGATAGGAAAGTTTACAGCAGTTCCTTGGAATGCTGTGGAACAAACTGTTTTGATAAATCGAAAGGAAGGGATAGATAAGGATGGCTTATGAGGTTACGACCCACGTGAAACGGAAGAAAAAACATTTCAGCGGGTTTATTAAAATTCTGATCGTTGTAATGGCAGTAATCTGCTTTCTGCTGGGGGTTACGATTACTACCGGATTTCTTTTTCCGTGCTTTTTGCTGGCGGGACTGTATTACTGGTACACCATGAATATTGACCGGGAATATGAATATACGGCTTCGGGAGATATTCTGCAGATCGATGTAATTAAAGGAGGAGCCAGACGTTCCTGCGAGCATCGGATTCCATTTGTTGATATTGAAGTGATTGCTCCTCATGCGCACAGCGCAGTTGCACGTTACCGGATTAAAGGGGGAAGCGAGCGCCTGAAGAAATACGATTATACGTCCTATGATGATTCAATACCGTATTTTACTGTTATTGCCAGAGAGGACGGGAAAAAAATTAAAATTCTGATGGATCTGGATGACAGTATGCTGCGTATTCTGAAAACAAGAATGCCGGACAGGGTTTATACCAGCTGATAAGGGGATGGGAGGCTGTTCAGACTTCTGCCTGGAGGGTGAAAGGTTGTGTGGCAGAATGACTGTGGTATCCTGTAAGGGGGCTCGCTCTCGCTCGGGATCAAACGCAGCGGATGCTAAACTCGCAGACTCCCTTCGGCAGCCTGCTCGCTAAGCACCGGCGTTTTCTACGGCCCCCTTTACAGGATATCACAGTCATTCTGCCGCGAAGGTTTTCTCTTTTCAGGCGGAATGAAGTTTGGAACAGCACAGGGGAGAGGAGGCGCAATAATAGTTTCAGTGTTTTCGCCTTTCTCCCATGTGCTGTTTGGAGTTGATCTCGAAAATACTGTGTGTTTCCTTGGTGCAGTGTGTCCGCCAAATAAGTTTATACAATAATATGAGTTGCCCGACAAATGGGCTATTTTGTACCTTGAAAATTTAACATATTGCCTTCAGATGTAGTATAATGGAGTCAGATTTAATAAAGGAGTTTATACTATGTCATTCCGAGAAAATTTATCACAACAGTTCAGTCTC
>JAQYDI010000140.1 GCA_028724245.1 Lachnospiraceae bacterium | reverse complement strand
AACAGCGGATCGTCCGAAAGAAGCTTTGCGCACTCCTGTACCAGCGGGTAAATGGCATCTTCGATCTTCCAGATTTCTCCTTTGGGGCCTCTGCCGTAGGAAGGCGGGTCCATGATAATACCGTCGTAATGGTTGCCGCGGCGGATTTCACGTTCCACAAATTTCATGCAGTCATCCACCAGCCAGCGGAGGGGAGCTTCCTCAAGTCCGGAGCTTTTCGCATTCTCTCTGGCCCAGGTTACCATCCCCTTTGACGCATCCACATGTGTCACCGAAGCGCCTGCTGCAGCCGCTGCCAGTGTGGCACCGCCCGTATAGGCAAACAGATTCAGTACCTTTACAGGACGGCCTGCATTTCTGATCTTCTCCGAAAACCAGTCCCAGTTCACCGCCTGCTCCGGAAAAAGTCCCGTATGCTTGAAGCTGAAGGGCTTCAGCTGAAATGTCAGATTCCGATAGCTGATGCTCCACTGCTTGGGAAGGTCGATAAATTCCCATTCACCGCCGCCCTTTTTGCTGCGGTGATAATGGGCATTGGGCCGTTTCCAGCCTCTGTTTTTCTCCTCGCTGGTCCAGATGACCTGCGGATCGGGACGTACCAGCAGGTACTTTCCCCAGCGCTCCAGCTTCTCACCACCGGAGGTATCAATCACTTCATAATCTTTCCAATTGTCTGCAATCCACATATAAAAATCCTCTTTATCCTGCTTTCACTGTATACTTTATGAGACAGCCCTTCGGACTGTCTCATAAAGTATAATATGTGCCATTTTGTTCGTCAAGCGAGAATTCTTGGTTTCAGTTCTTCTGTTTTTTCCTGAGGAAAATACGGCATCTTGCCGTTATTACTTGTCTGCGCTTTTGTTTTGTGATATGATAAATATAATAAATATTGTGTTTTTATCGCACAATCGATATGCCTGAAGGAAATAGAAAAGGGGGCTTCCGGATATGAGATTAAAAATTCCTGTTGGAATTTCCGATTTTGAGGAGATTCGCCAAAACGGATATTATTATGTTGATAAATCTGCATTGATCAGTGAACTTCTGACCACCTCCTGTGCAAAGGTTACACTGATCACACGTCCCAGACGTTTCGGCAAAACACTTGGCATGAGTATGCTCGCAGATTTTTTTGATATCCGCAGGGACAGCCGCGCACGGTTTGACGGACTGGAGATATCCGGTCATAAAACGCTCTGCTCAGAATGGATGAATCAATATCCGACTCTGTTCCTTTCCTTCAAGGACGTTGACGGGCTGAATTTTCCTTCTGCATGGGGGATGCTCAGAAATCGAATTGCACGCCTGTGCAACGAACACAGTTATCTGGCGTCCAGTGATAAAGTCAATGACAATGACCGCAAGGTATTTTTTCAGCTGGCTGACCCTGTTGACGGAAAGCCAACCGATGACATGATAAAAACCAGTATTGCGCTGATCATGCATATGATGCAGGCACATTACGGTAAACCGGTTATTCTGCTGCTTGACGAATATGATGTACCGTTGGCAAAAGCAGGCAGCAATGGATATTATGCGCAGATGCTGGAGGTGCTCCGGGCCATGATGAGCACCGCTCTGAAGGATAATTCCTCTCTTTGCTTTGCGGTTATAACCGGCTGTCTGAAAATCGCGAAAGAAAGTATTTTTACCGGTACCAATAATTTTGTATCAGATACCATTTCAGGCTCCAGATTGAATGAATATTTCGGATTCACGCAGCAGGAAGTTGAAAATCTTCTGGCTGCTGCCCGGCTTGAAGCACATGCAGATGAGATCCGGACCTGGTACGACGGCTATCATTTCGGAGATGCTGATGTCTACTGTCCATGGGATGTTCTGAATTATGTTTACGACCTCCAGTCTGACCCCAAAGCCCGTCCCTGCGGCTACTGGAAAAATACCAGCGACAATGCAATCATCCGTTCCTTCATTGACTCTGCCGGCAGCAGCATCACCATGAAACTGGAAACATTACTGGCAGGAGGCACGATCATTCAGAAAATCGAAGAAGAACTGACCTATGACTGCCTGAATGCTTCCGAAGACAACCTGTGGAGTATACTCTATCTGACCGGATATCTGACCCGGGTACGGGAAAGCGAATTGTCCTCGTCTCTGCCGGAAGATACATTTGCACTGACCATTCCCAACAGGGAGATCAGGGACATTTTTGAAACAACCATACTGAAATGGTTCCGTGACAGCGCAAAAACATGGGACAGACAGGCCCTGTTCGGCGGTGTCTGGTCAGGTGACAGCGAAGTGATCACCCGCGAGATGAACCGGCTGCTGCGCAGAACCATCAGCTATCATGATTACAGAGAAGATTTTTACCATGCATTTCTTGCCGGTATTTTCACCGGTGCCGGATACATGGTTGAATCGAATAGGGAACATGGAGAAGGCCGCAGTGATATCGTTGTAAACGACCCGGCCAATGGACAGGCCGCCGTTTTTGAAGCAAAATATTCCCGGACGCTGGAGGAACTGACTGAAAGCTGCCAAAAAGCCCTTCAGCAGATCGATGACAGAAAATATGCGGAAAATCTCAGGGACAGCTGCGATCAGGTTCTGTGCTATGGGATTGCCTTTTATAAGAAACGCTGTGTGGTTATGAGAAAAAAAATCAGCAGTTGACATGATAAAATCCGGTTGACAAGATGCCTTGATATGTTATACTTTTGTAAACCGTTTTCAAAAAACAGGTTTACAATAACAGCTGATATATAAGGAGAACATCATGAATATGCTGGATCTGGCACAGGAAATCATGGACGGCAGACGAATCACCCGTGAAGATGACCTGTCCATTTTTCTGAATTGTGATTTAAAAGAACTTTGTGAAGGTGCGGACCGCATCCGCGCGTATTTTATCGGAGACAAGGTGGAGCTCTGTTCCATTATCAACGGGCGCAGCGGACGCTGTCCGGAGGACTGCAAATACTGCGCACAGTCTGCCCACCACCATACAGACTGCGAGATCTACGATTTTCTTCCGGAGGAAACGATCGTGGAAGCCTGCCGGCTGAATGAATCGGAAGGGGTAGACCGCTTTTCCATTGTGACTGCAGGCCGTGCCCTGACCGGAGAGGAATTTGACAAAGCCATCCACGCTTTTGAGACCATGCACCGGGAATGCCGCATCGATCTCTGCGCTTCCATGGGCTTTCTGGACGAAGAGCAGCTCCACCGTCTCCACGAGGCCGGCGTGACCAGCTACCATCACAATATTGAGACTTCCCGCCGGAATTTTCCCAATATCTGTACCACCCATACATATGACCAGAAGATCGAAACGCTGAAAAAAGTGAAAGCGGAAGGCATGTGTGCCTGCTCCGGCGGCATTATCGGCATGGGCGAGACCTGGGAAGACCGGCTGGATATGGCGGTCAGTCTGGCAGAGCTTGGAATCGATTCCATTCCCATCAATGCACTGATGCCCATCAAGGGAACCCCGCTGGAAAACCTGCCTCAGCTGACCGAGGATGAGATTTTGAGAACCATTGCCTTTTTCCGCTATATCAACCCGGAAGCCAACATCCGTCTGGCCGCCGGAAGAGCGCTGCTGACCAACGATGGGGAAACCGCATTTCAGTCCGGCGCCTCCGCCACCATTACCGGCAATATGCTGACCACAGCCGCATGCGCCACCATCCGCAGCGACCGGCAGATGCTGAAACAGCTGAACCGGGATGTTACACCGGAATACTGGAAAAAGCTGTAATTTTTCAGACCCGTTTTCTTCTGATTCCGGTTACGGCACATATGAACAGCAGAATACCCGTCACACAGGTGACCAGAACGGCTTTTCCGAAATCCTCCGGGGAAGCTGCTCCATTTAACAGGCTTTCCGCCGACATCAGTCTGGTGGGAAGCCATTCTGCGATTTGGGGAATCATTCCAGGGAAATAGCAGCCTGCCGTTATGCCGCCTGCAAACAGCAGAACACTCATACCGGATTTCAGGAAAACGGAGCCTGCAAGAAGCAGAGCGATCACCCAGCATCCCAGCAGATAGATGCACATTCCCGCCGAAAACCAGTGAGAAACTTTTCCGTTGTCCCAGAAATATGCCGTATAAGCCCATGTGATTCCGAAAGCCAGACCGTAGCAGATGCTCCATGTCACCATCTGAACGATCCATTTGGCTGCAATGACGATACCGGGAGAAACACCCTTGGTAAGCACAGGGATCAGCGTTCCTTTCTGATATTCACCTGTCACCGAACCGGAAAACAGCACTGCCGGCACCAGTAAAAGCATGAAGCTGTTTTTATAATACTGCTGCCAGGAAGTGAAGGCGGTCACTTCTATCTTTCCGATCGAAAGGCCCTGTTCCTTCAGCGTATCCCCCATCATCTCGAACATCCACGGCGTCATTTTTGCCAGTGCCGGGCTCAGAACCCCGAACAGCACAAACAGGATCATCAGAAGCCAGAGGCGGCCGCTCCGTACCTGTTCCATCCATTCTTTTTTCACAAATGCAGTGAACTGTCTCATGATCCGTGCACCTCCTCATCATCCCCCAGAACTTTAAGAAACAGATTTTCCAGCGTCAATTCCTGCTTTTCCATTTTCCGGATCTGCAGATTTTCCCGAAGCAGAATTTCCATGGCCTGCTTCATTTCCGCACTGTCCCCATCACATAAAAAACAGGCAGAGGCATCAGAAAAACCGGCAGTCAAGTGTCTGACTTCTGAAGAGCTGTCGCTGCGGCATTCACCGGAAAACGATCCCGTCCCGGCCCCCTGCCATGCACGGGCAAATTTTTCCCTCTCCTCTGCGGTTTCAAATTCCAGAAGAAATCCGCCGCCTCGGTTCATCCGGTGTACATCTTCCATGGTGCCTTCCCAGGCCAGCCCGCCCCCGTGCAGGATCCCGATCTTATCGCAGATCCGTTCCACATCCGGCAGAATATGGGTGGAAAACAACACCGTTGTATAGGCAGAAGCCCTTTTCAGAATCTCCAGAATTTCCCTGCGCCCCAGAGGATCCAGCGCGGAAGTCGGTTCATCGCAGATCAGCAGCTCCGGCTCAGGAAGAAGTGCCTGCGCAATACCCAGCCGCTGTTTCATCCCCCGTGAAAAGCCCTGAATCCTTCTGTTCTCTCCGGAAAGCCCCACCATGTCAAGCATCTGCGGGATCCTCTCCTGTCTTTTTTTCCGCGGCATACCCGTAAGTTCACCGCAGAATTCCAGATATTCGGCAGGCGTCATATAACCGTAAAATTCAGGCACATCCGGGAGATAACCGATCAGCCGGTTTGTATGGTTTTTCCCGAAGCGAACCGGCTCCCCGTTTACCAGGATCTGCCCTTCATCAGCCGAAAAAAGCCCCAGGATCAGCTTCATGGTCGTGGTTTTACCCGCCCCGTTCCGGCCGATAAACCCGTAAATGGAATGTCTTTCCACCTGAAATGTCAGATCCTTAAGCACAGCTTTGCTGCCAAACCTTTTTGATATATGAGAAACCTCCAGAATATTCTTCTCTTCATGCATCATACATTCTCTCCCTTTGTTTTACTCCTCTTCTTTTCCAAGAAGAAAATAAAGCACCGGCCCCCAGAACTGCATACCCACAATGGTGATCACGATCCACAATGTGCGGCTGCCCCGTTTATAATGCTCATGGGTCAGAATGTGGCGCAGCGTCACGATCAGCAGAATCGCCTCCATGATGATCAGCGGTATCAGAAACGGCAGGTACTCCTGCAGCTGTTCCATTGGTATACTTCTCATAACCTGTCTCTCCCTTCTTTTAATTTCTGTTTCCAGCGCTTCATGTCCCCGCTGTCCGTAAGGGGAGCAAAGGCCGGATGATCCAGCGCTTCCGTCATCGAATCCCATATGGTTTTCCTTCCTCTCGGCGGCATCTGAAGCAGATCAAACTTCTGATAATACTGTTCTATTTCCGAGAAATAGGAATCCCCGTAAATCTGGATTCCGTTCCTGATAAAGGAAATCGTACTCTCCACAAAAATTCCAAGCTGTTTCCGTGCTGCCTCCTGCTGCCCATGTGCCATACAAAATAAGGCACGGGCATAGGCAAACTGCAGATACAGGTTAGGATGCAGCCGGTCTATATGATAAATTTCCATTACTCTGCCCACCCGGTCGATGGTTTCCTGCCCGCCTTCCCGGTCCTGCAGCTGCGACATCAGATAAGTAAGGCTGTCACTGATCATCATGGTCAGATGTTTGAAAATAATCGACTGATTGAACATTCTGGCATCCTGTGTCCGGCCCGACATCTGATAGGCCTGCACCAGTATGGTATCTGCCTGATCCATCAGATGCTCCGGCTGAAAACGCGGTTCCAGCGCTTCTGCCGCCTCCTGCGCTTTTCCAAGCATCAGAAAAGTCATGTACCGGATAATCTCCGCATCGCTGCAGATTTCCCGGTCCCCGCAGTCCTGCTCAATATGCATACACAGGGAAACGATCTCCTGAAGGATCGCTTTCTGCTCCTCTTTACCCTCAGCCAGCATATAGTGATTCAGCCACAGCAGACTGATCTGAAGAAGCGCCGGATAACAGGAATAATATTCTTTCATAAATTCCCGGCTTTCCTTCATCACCTCTTCGAAAGGCCTGTTTTCAAACGCTTCCGCAAACCGGATATATATTTTCCGTATCTCCTCTTTGGACAGCTGGGCCTGATATCCGATCAGCTCATCCACACTGATATCAAAATAGGAAGCCAGTCTGGGAAGCAGCGTAATATCCGGAAAACTCTGCCCCGTCTCCCATTTGGAAACAGAAGCCTTGGTCACCCCCAGAAACACAGCCAGCTCCTCCTGCGTTTTCCCGCTCCTGCGCCGCAGAAAAGCCAGATTCTCTGACAGTTTCAATCGATTCATATCTTCTCCTCCTTTCCACACTTCTCCCTTTGCAGCTGTCCAAAGCCACATACAGTGTTTTCGAAACCGGCTCTGAACAATTCTTCATTTTCATTTTTATTTTCTTTACAACTTCAGTATAACGGATTCCCTTTCACCCCACAATGGAACAGCAGTCGATTTCAATGCGTAAAATCAACTGCTGCGATACTTCGTATACCAATATATCCGGTTATGTGAACACTGCCGCGCTGCACAGTAACCTTTTATGTTTATGCCTTTCTCCGGCTCTCCCACTGCTCTTTCGTCTGATACGTATAATCTTCCGTTCTCACCTCTCCTGTCAGCTCGATCAGCTTATCTTTTTCCGTATGATGATACCGGAACCCGCATTTTTCCTGTACCCGTTTTGATTTCGTATTGCCCTCAAAGCTGGCGCACCAGACACCGGTACAGTTCATTTCTTCAAAGCAACGGCGAAGAAGCTCCTCCACAGCCTCGGGAATCAGACCCTGGCCCCAGTAGGGAACCCCGATCCAGTAGCCGATCTCGGCCTCCGTATCCGACATGGGTACATTCCCGTGCCCTGCACGCATAATCCCCGCACTTCCCACAGGCAATCCCGTCTCCTTCAAAACCACCGCATAGGTCTCCGGCTCCGAAAGCACACCGCGGATAATCTCCAGACTGTTCTCCACTGAAGTATGAGGCGGCCATCCCGCCGGCAGACCAACCTGCGGATCTTTCGCATAACGATATAATTCCTCCGCATCCTCATCCCTCCATGGACGAAGGATCAGACGCTTTGTTTCCAGCTGCAAATTGTATCACCTCCTGTTTTTTACATTTGATTTAAAATATGTATACCATGTTTGATCCACTTTTGCAATAAGACTATATAACAAGTTATTGCAAGCAGATGTAAGATGTGATATCATAAAACTCAGCAACCGTGTTACAGGGTGTGTTGACGTTCGTTTTAGCACTGACAAAGTAATGTCGCAGGCATAGAAAAACCACCCTTGAAACTTTGGCTAGCGATAGGGTGGCATTTCTATGTTTACTTCTTTTACTGGTCAACCCCTTGTGGGCGGTTGCCTTTTGTATTTACATTGTAGTACCTGTTGCCCGGAAAGTCAATACCCTGCACACTTTTCTTAGTCCGGTTAAATGGGCAGGGGGGGTACCGTTCAGACTGTGTTCTTTCTTATTCCATCACATACTTCAATACATCATCCAGAACAGCCAGATACCCTTCTCTATTGATATGCATACCTTCCAGCGTATATTCCGCTTTCAGATTGCCTTCACCATCAGTCAGCGGAGCATTTACATTGATATATTCTGCATGATGTTTTTCAGCCAGTTTCTCCACTTCCCGGTTTGCCTCTGCGATTTTTGCGTTGGTACGGATCTGAAGGCAGGCTTTCATCTCCTCTGATGCGGCTTTCGGATTCACCGGATAATACGCCATCAGGTACAGTTCTGTTTCAGGAAGATGCTCCTGAATATCTGTCAGAATCCAGTCATAATTGGCAATCATCTGCGCAATGGAAATATCCGGATCACTGAGGTCATTGGTTCCGATATTGATAAAAATCCTGCTCGGAGCCAGATCATATACGCAGATGTCAAGAACCTGCATCAGATCCTCCGTTTTATAGCCGCCGACGCCCCGGTTATACACCGTAACCGGCAGATTTCTTTCCTGAACAAACTCCTCTATGGGAAACATTTCCATCAAAGACGAACCCACAAAAAGAATCTGTTTTTTCTCTGCTGTCTGATTTTTTCTGCGGTAAATTTCAAGCTTTCTATCTGTTTCTTTTTTTAATTCCGGTGTCATGTAAATATTCTCCTTTTCTAATATGTATTCGGCATCTTCATTTCAATATTACTGACGTTCATTTCAGCACTAACAAAGTAATGTTTCGGGCATAAGAAAACCACCCTTGAAACTTCAGCTGATATATTGCCTTTTTTTCTCTCATACTGCGCAGAGCTTCATTTTGCCGGAAGAAACAGCCTGCGGCGGCAGAAGTCTAAACAGTAACTTTCCCCTTGATTTTACCATATTTCGATACTATAATCATTAAAGTTTCTTCTAAATATAAGACACCTGTATTACACATGGAGGTTTCATTTTGTACAATTGCAGTTTGATTCTGGAGGGCGGCGGTATGCGCGGTGTTTTCACTGCCGGCGTCCTTGATTATTTTATGGATAAAAATCTGATGTTTTCCGATATTTACGGAGTTTCCGCCGGAAGCTGCCATGCATGCAGTTATCTTTCCGGCCAGCGCCACCGGGCTTTTGAAGTCAATGTGGACTATCTGAATGACAAGCGTTACTGCAGTCTGGAGAGTCTGATCAAAACCGGCGACCTTTTCGGTGCCGATATGCTGTATCATCAGATTCCTGATGTGCTCAACCCCTTTGACTACGATACATACAACCGGTATGAGGGCCGTTTTTATGCTGTTCTGACCGACTGTGAGACCGGCCGGCCTGTTTATCAGAAGATCGGCGACCTGCACCACGACATCATTTATGTGCGTGCTTCCAGTTCTCTTCCTGTGGTTTCCCGCATGGTGGAGATTGATGGACACAAATATCTGGACGGCGGGATTTCCGATTCCATTCCTGTGCGCCATGCGCTGGAAAACGGCCCCGGCATATGCGTGGTGATCCTCACCCAGCCTGCCGATTACCGCAAATCCCCCAACAAAATGCTCCGGATCATGCGCAGGCAGTACCGCGATTATCCGGCTCTTGTTCAGGCTGTGGCTGACCGGCATCTGGTATATAATGAAACTCTTGACTATATCCGCAGAGAAGAAGAAGCCGGACGAGTTTTCGTCATCCGTCCCGACGGCCCCGCAGGCATCGGACGTGTAGAAAAGAACCGGGAAAAGCTGGAGAAACTCTACTGCCGCGGCTACGATACCGCCAGAAAACAGGGTGAAAAGCTTCTGGAATTTCTGAAAGAAAAATGATGATTTAATCGAGGTTACCATGCAGATTATTAATGTGAAAGAAAACGGTATTTACATACAGTGGCGCATCGAGCAGAACGGCGATCTGAAGCTGATGCATTTTTCTTCCGCGCCGCTGAATGAAAATGATATTGTAAAAGAAGCCGTATCTGAGGGATTTCCTTTTATCGGTATCAATCTTTCGGGATTTGACCGCCCTTATGAACGGCACGGCAACAAATATATTGTAACAGCGCCCGGCTACCGGATGAAATACATTTCTCATGAGGACAGCCGGAATGAAACAGGACGGCTGCTTACCTTCTGCACCGCAGATGAAGAAACCGGTGTTTATGTAACGTCTTTCCTACAGTTTTACGACGGCCTTTCTGTTGTACGGATCTGGCACCGCGTAGAAAATCGCGGAAATGACGTACAGACGCTGGAGTATATTTCCAATTTTCATTATGAAGGAATTGAGAAGGAAGGAGTGCTTCCCCGGGATGAAAAAATGAAGGTCTGGATTCCCCACAACAGCTGGCAGAGGGAATTGAACTGGAAATCATATACGCTGCCGGAACTTGGCATGGAGCAGGTCCAGCCGGATGAAATCCAGCGCTCCTCAGGTATGCTGCGCATTTCCAATACCGGCAACTGGTCCGCCAAAGAATATCTTCCCATGGCCTTTCTGGAGAATACCGAAACCGGCACCGGGCTGTTCTGGCAGATTGAACACAACGGCTCCTGGCACTGGGAAATCGGTGATCAGAACGGTCATCTCTACCTTGCTCTGGGCGGTCCCAATGAGATCTATTCCCACTGGTCTGAAAATCTGAAGCCGGGTGAGTCCTTTGAAACAGTTAAAGCAGCGGTCGGCGTAAGCAATGGCGGGCTGGATGATGTCATGGGGATACTCACCGATTACAGACGCCGGATCCGCAGAAAAAACAGAGACAACGAAACGCTGCCCGTTATTTTCAATGATTATATGAACTGCCTCTGGGGACAACCCACTGCTGAAAAGGAATATCCGCTGATCCGTGCAGCCGCCGATGCCGGCTGCGAATATTACTGTATCGACGCAGGCTGGTATGCCGACGGGGACTGGTGGGACAATGTGGGAGAATGGCAGGAAAGCTCCCTGCGTTTTCCCGAAGGACTCCGTAAGGTAACCGATTATATCAGAAGCTTCGGCATGATTCCCGGCGTATGGCTGGAGCCGGAGGTGATGGGAATCCACTGCCTGCTTGCCTCTCAGGTACCTGATGACTGGTTTTTTATCCGACACGGCAAACGGGTCTATGACAGGAGCCGTTTCCAGCTGGATTACAGAAATCCCGCCGTCCGCCGTCATATGACGGATGTTGTGGATCGTCTGATACAGGAATACGGCGTGGGATATATCAAGACAGATTACAACATTGAACCGGGCATCGGTACAGAGTTCCATGCCGACAGCTGCGGCAGCGGTATGCTGGAGCATGAACGCTGTTATCTTGCCTGGCTGGACAGTCTGTGGGAAAAATACCCCGACCTGATCATCGAAAACTGTTCCAGCGGCGGGCTGCGCATGGATTACGCCATGCTTTCCCGATGCAGTATCCAGTCCACCAGCGATCAGGACGACTATCTGAAATATGCAGTCATCGCCGCCAATGCTCCCACCGGCGTCACACCGGAGCAGGCTGCCGTATGGGCATATCCCATGAATCACCAACAGCCCGCCGATCTGCAGACGCTGCGTCAGGAGACCGTCTTCAATATGGTAAATACCATGCTGCTGCGCATCCATCAGAGCGGTCATCTGGCCAGTCTGGACGATGCCCGGAAAGCACTGGTGAAAGAAGGCATCCGGGTTTACAAAACGATCCGCAGCAACATTCCCCGCATGCGCCCCTTCTGGCCTCTGGGACTTGCTTCCTTTTCAGATGCATGGGTATGTATGGGTCTATATGATGAGAAGAAAGCCTTCCTTGCTGTATGGAAGCGCAAAGACGACAGCCATCAGCTGACCATTACCCTGAAGCATCCCGCTGCTGCCGGGAAAAAGACCGCTGCAGCCTGCCTGTATCCTTCCGAAAATCATATGGAATACCACTATGATGCCAAAAACCGGACGCTGACCGTCATCAGCCATGAAAAAATTGACGCGGGATTATTCATGATCGGGCCGGAAGAAGCACTCTGTGCTGACGCAGAGTAATGATCATAGCATTACCGCAAATGCAGAAAGCAACACAACTACCATAAATCAAGGAGCAATCTAATCTATGGAACATTTATCACTGAACGGCCTCTGGTCCATGAACCGAAAAGGCGAAACCACACAGTATGAAGGAACAGTTCCCGGATCGGTTCTGTCTTTTCTTCTGAAAGCAGACGCAATCCCCGACCCTTACGACGGCAGAAATGAATATCAGATCCGGGAACTTTTCCGGGATGATTACATTTTCCGGAAAACTTTTCATGTAACAGCAGATTTTCTGGAGGCGGAACAGGTGGATCTGGTCTGCGAGGGGCTGGACACACTGGCGAATATCTATGTAAATGATAAAAAAATCTTTTACACCGACAATATGCACCGTACCTGGCGGATTCCAGTCAAAGAAGTTCTGGTATCCGGAGAAAACCACATCCGCATCGAATTTCTGTCTGTCCTGAACTATATGGATCATTATCAGTACGAGGAAAACAAGGAAATCCAGTACGTTGCCACAGGTGCCATGAAAGGAAACCATCTGGTACGAAAGGCCCATTCAATGTTCGGCTGGGACTGGGGCCCCCAGCTTCCCGATGCCGGTATTTTCCGCAGTATTTATCTGGAAAGCTGGACCGGCAGAAAACTGGCAGAAGTCCGTTTCCACCAGATTCATGAACAGGGCAGTGTACAGCTTCAGGTTAAAACAGCCTTTACTGCGCCTGCATCTACAATCAGTCAGGAAGAGCAGAAAATCCGGATTACCGTAACAGAACGTCCGGCCGGTGTCTCTGCAGCGGAAGCAGAACGCTCTGCCGAAGGCAAAAAACGCCCTGAAGCTGCTGTAATTACCCAGACAGAAGCGATTTTGGAAAAATGTGCCTCTTTTGAAACGGTTCTGTCCATTCCGGATCCGAAGCTCTGGTGGCCCAATGAATACGGCGAACAGAATCTGTACGATGTATGGATCGAGCTGTTTACAGATGACGGGACAATTGTCCAGAAAGTACGGAAAACCATCGGTCTGCGGACCCTGACCGTCAGCCGGGAACGCGATCAGTGGGGAAAGGAATTTGCTTTCGAAGTAAACGGCGTGAAGATCTTCGCCATGGGCGCCGACTACATCCCGGAGGACTGCATCTATTCATGGATTACAAGGGAACGTCAGGATTACCTTCTGGAATGTGCAAAACGTGCCCATTTCAACTGCATCCGCATCTGGGGCGGCGGCTACTATCCTTCCGATGATTTTTACGAATTGTGCAATGAAAAGGGACTCATCATATGGCAGGATCTGATGTTTGCCTGCAACGTCTATGATGCCACCGACGCATTTCTGGAAAACTGCAGTCGTGAAATTGAGGACAACATCAGAAGACTCCGCCATCACCCCTGTCTGGGACTGTGGTGCGGCAACAATGAAATCGAATCCGCCTGGGATCACTGGCCGGATTTCCAGATTGAAACCGCCGCTCTGCGGGCCGATTACATCAAGCTTTTTGAACATGTGATCCCCCATCTGGTAAAGGAAAATGACCCGGATACCTTTTTCTGGCCTTCCTCACCGTCAGCAGGCGGCTGCTTCAACAATCCCGATGATGAGAATGACGGAGATGCCCATTACTGGGACGTATGGCACGGACAGAAACCATTTACCGATTACCGGAAATATTTCTTCCGTTTCTGCTCTGAATTCGGCTTCCAGTCTTTCCCCTGCCTGAAAACAATCGAAACCTTCACAAAACCCGAGGATCGGAACATTTTCTCACGGGTCATGGAAAGTCATCAGAAAAACGGCGCCGCCAACGGCAAGATTCTTTACTATATGTCGGAGAATTTCCGTTATCCCGCAGACTTTGACGACCTCCTCTATGTCAGCCAGATCCTGCAGGGCATGGCGATCCAGTACGGCGTGGAGCACTGGAGACGGAACAGGGGCAGATGCATGGGAACCCTGTACTGGCAGCTGAATGACAACTGGCCGGTGGCTTCCTGGGCCTCCATCGATTACTTCGGAAGATGGAAAGCACTGCAGTACATGGCATGCAGATTTTACTCGCCCACAGCATCCAGCCTTGTAAAAGAAGATACGCTGCTGAGCCTTTTTGCAGAAAATGAAACTTCTGTCCCTGCAGCATGGCAGGCAGACATCTGTATCAGAAATATGGACTGCGAAATCATCTCTTCAGTCACGGCAA
>JAQYDI010000139.1 GCA_028724245.1 Lachnospiraceae bacterium | reverse complement strand
GGAAGATGCTGCCCTCATCGGTGGGATCCAGCTTAAATTCCTGTTTTACAACTGCAGCAAGACCATCAATGCCGCGGCGTAAGTCCGTATTATCCCAGAACTTAGATAACACCGATTATCCGAGAAGTATTGTTATCCGAGAAGATTTTCCAAAACATTGATAAATACAGAATTTCTAAATTATCTTCTCGAATAACGATATATCCATTATCCTTATCATATAACTGCACATGATAAGGAGGAAAAAAATATGCAGAAAGAAATAAAGTCATTCGAATGCCTGGAATCAGAACTTTTAGAAAAACTGAAACTTCGTGGCTGCACAAGTACAACGATTACAGGGTACAGATATTTGTGCAATAGTGTCATTTCTTGGTTCAAAGAAAATGGACTTTCCCAGTATACGGAGCAGGGAGCAAATCAATTTTTACAGGAATACGTAGACAATCACGGCAAGAATGAGTATTACAGAAATCTACGGACCGTTGTTTTTCGCCTGAATGATGTCGCATGCGATACTTGGAAAGAGGTTCATTCTGACAAAGGAAAACATTTTGATATATCCGAAGAGTATAATATTCTTTGCAATTGCTACTGCAACTTTGCAAAAGAATCCGGACTTGCTTCTGGGTCAATAAGAAATAAACGCTATGCAGTTTCTTGGTTTTTATCTGAGCTTGAAGCTATAGGCTGTTGCTCAATACGCCAGTTAGTTCCCAGTAACGTATCGACTGCATGTTTAAGGATTACCGATCATAATATGTGGACTGAAATAAGAGGATTTTTAAAATATCTCTTTTCTTCCGGCAGTACAGATTTAGATTACTCAACGCTTGTGCCCCACTTCCGAAAACCCTATGTGATTCCGAGTGTATATTCTTTAGAAGAAATTAAGATGATTGAATCTGTTGTTGATACAACTACTGCTCTGGGAAAACGAGATTATGCTAAGATTCTTTTTGCCTCAAGGATGGGTTTGCGATCAGGAGACATCGTCAAATTGAACCTGAAAGATGTGAATTGCAATCAATGCGAAATTAACATTATCCAGGAAAAGACAGGAAATCTTTTGCATTTGCCAATCCTCCAAGAAGTTCGTTTGGCTGTAAATGACTATCTTTCAGTACGTCCAAATGTAAAATGCGACAGATTGTTTTTAAATTTAAAAGCACCATATCTTGCAGTCACAACCTCAACTCTCCGCAATGCGTTAAGAAAATACATCTCGATGGCAGGAATCATTCCAAAACATCGCAAATGTGGACCTCATGCACTCCGATCCTCAATGGCAAGCTCCATGGTAAATGCGAAGATTTCCTATGAGGTGGTAAGAAAAGTTCTGGGGCATAGTTCCAAAAATGCCATCAAACATTATGCAAGAATTGATATAGAAAATCTGCGCCGGTATAGTTTGCAACCGCCTCCACCAACTGGGGAATTCCGCAAATTTCTTTATGGGGGAGGTGTAAGAGAAGATGCTAGATAAATGTAGATCCATTTTTCACGAGGAATTCAAGTCATATACAGCATTGAGAAAAGTTGAGTTAAGTGCCGATGCGTATAGGCACTGCAAGCACACAGTAAGAACTTTTGATGATTACCTTTGCCGGATTAATCTTAAGGGAAAAGAAATTGATGAAAGAATTGTCGATGAATGGATTAAAGAAATCAGCGAAGGAATTTCTTTAAATACCGCTAGTCAGTATGTACATTACATACGACACCTACTGCAATACCTGAGAAATATTGGATATAAGTGTTTTGTCCCTAAGAATATGGCAGTAAAAGATATGTATGTTCCCTACATTTATTCAGATGATGAAATCGATAGGATCATTCAAGTGGCAGATTCTTTCAAAGCTCCGCATGCAGTAAAAAACATATATATTGAAAGTGAAATGCCAATGCTTGTTTGTTTACTGTTATGCTGTGGCTTACGCCTTGGCGAAGCACTAAACCTGAAAGTAGGTGATATCGATTTTGACAGAAATGTACTTGTTCTCCGTGTAACAAAAAAATACAAGCAGAGATTAGTTCCATTCGTAGAATCGCTCTCTGATATCATATACCGTTATTGTGCTGCAATGGGAATTTCGGGAGATTCAGAAGCTTATCTTTTTCCTACGATAAATCCAGATGTTCATCTCCAAACCAATTCCGCAAGAAATTACTTTAAAGAAATACTTAAATCAGCGGGAATTCAGAACAACAAGGAAAGAAGGTATCAGCGAGGTGCCTGTCTTCACTGTTTCAGGCATACCTTTGCTGTCAAATCATTTGATAAGAACAACCGCAATAACGGTAAAGCTTTCGAATCAGTACCATTCCTGTCAACATATTTAGGGCATGACAGCCTGTATGAAACTGAGAAATATTTGAAGTATAGTAGTAATCATTTTTCTGATACCCTATCGAAATTCGAGGCTTTTGCTGAAGACTTGTTCCCAGAGGTGAATTTCGATGAGTAAAAGAAAGATTAGCTTCATAAACGTTTTGGAAGATTACTTTCAAATCTATTTACCACACAGCAGAGGATTAAGCGCCAATACGATTAAATCATACAAGTATTGTTTTCAGCTGCTGCTGCAATTTATGCGCGAGCAAAAGAACCGACGGGCAGAAAATATTCAGTTTTCGGATTTGTCCTATGATACCTTGTTGGAATTTTTTAATTGGCTGGAATCAGAAAGAACTTGTAAAGCTGTAACAAGAAATCAGAGACTTGCAGCGATTTCCGCTTTTTCAGAATACGCTTAGAACAGGGATTTTGATGCTGCATCCGTATTTCGTAGTGCTGTTGTTCGAATTCCCATGAAAAGACATGAAAAGGAGATGCGGGCAGTATTCACCAGGGATGAAGTGAAAATTTTACTGTCTATTCCGTCAGAAATATCCGATACTGGATTGAGGGACAAAATATTACTTTCGTTCATGTATGCAACTGGTGCCCGGGCACAGGAAGTTTGCGATTTGAAAGTTAAAGATGTTCGCTTTAATGAAAATTCCGCAGTGGTCACCTTGTTTGGTAAAGGATCCAAAAGTCGCCAAGTGGGAATTAGTGTGAAACTTGCGGAAACGCTCTGTCGCTATATAAAGTATCGACATATCGAAAGTTTTCCCGACAGACATATTTTTTCAAGCCAAACGCATGAACAGATGACAATATCCTGCGTTGAGGGTATATATAGGAAATATGTAACCCTAGCCAAAAAGCAAAATCCAAACCTGTTTCAAAAGAAAAGTTATCCTCCGCATTCTATGAGACACAGTACAGCCTGCCATCTCCTTGAAGCTGGTGTTGATATAGTAACAATAAAAAATATATTGGGTCATGTTTCTATACAAACGACTCAAATATACGCAGAAATGTCACAGGATACAGTGGATCAAAAACTAAAGGAATGGAACGAAACGTGGTTTGGAAAAAAGGAAGAAATACAATCAAACAAGTCTGAGGATTACCCTGTATTTCTAAAATGTAAATAGCTTGATATTGTTATTCGAGAAGATAATTTAGAAATTCTGTATTTATCAATGTTTTGGAAAATCTTCTCGGATAACAATACTTCTCGGATAATCCGTATAGCCACAGGCAATGTAGATATGCTTGAAACCGGTTAAATCATTCAGCATTTCTAACCACCTCGATTACCCTATGCAGAAGACAGCTGGAAGCTGCTTCGCTTACATGGATGACTGCATCACCAAGGCAGATGGAAACCGGTGAGCATTCGGATTCCATCTGCTCTGGCATCAACTTCCGGAAAGATGGATTCACTTCCGCAAAGAGACTACCGGAGTTTTCAATGGCTGCCGCCTTTACCTTACGCAGCCAGTAGTAATATGCATTGCGGGAAATATTATGTTCGCTGCAGTAATCGTCTACTTTCAGACCACTAGCCTGACGATCCTGGATAATGGCGGTCCACTGCTGCAGTCTGA
>JAQYDI010000138.1 GCA_028724245.1 Lachnospiraceae bacterium | reverse complement strand
GTGGATGAATGGGGTAAGAAGAGACTTGCTTACGAAATCCAGAAATCCAGAGAAGCTTACTACTACTTTATTCAGTTTGAGACAGAAGATAACAACTGCCCCAACGAAGTAGAAGCTCATATCCGTATGATGGAAAATGTTATCAGATATCTGATTGTAAAACAGGAAGCTTAATACTTGTATCAGGTGAAGCTTGAAACAGGAAGCTGAGTCACACTTCTACTATAGAAAGATTTGGGTGAATGAATGAATAAAGTTATTTTAATGGGAAGACTCACCAGAGATCCTGATGTCAGATATTCCAATCAGGGTGACCGTCAGATGGCAATCGCCAGATATACTCTGGCAGTTGACAGAAGATTTCGCAGAAACAGTGACAGCAATGAACAGTCAGCTGATTTTATCAGCTGTGTGGCATTTGACCGTCAGGCGGAATTTGCAGAAAAGTATCTGAGAAAAGGAACCAAGATGGTGGTATGCGGCCGTCTGCAGACCGGCAGCTATACCAATAAAGACGGTATCAGGGTTTATACAACAGACGTAGTAGTAGAAGATCAGGAATTCGCTGAAAGCAAAGCGTCAGCATCATCCTACAACGGCGGTGCTCAGGACGGTTTCGGCGGAAACCAGAGCTACGGCGGCGGCCAGAATTATGGCGGTGGTCAGAGCTACGGCGGCTACGGTCAGCAGGGTAATTCAAGACCCAGCCCCGCAAGCGCAATCGGTGATGATTTTATGAACATTCCCGATGGTGTTGATGACGAAGGTCTTCCTTTCAACTAGAATTTGATTCAGCCGGGACAGTTCCGGCTGCTATGCGAAAAGTTATCGTTGAATTTTTAAGGAGGTTATAGCCATGGCTTACAATAAAGGTGAAAGATCAGATGCTCCCATGAAGAGAAGAAACGGCGGACGCAGAAGAAGAAAAGTCTGCGTATTCTGCGGTACAAAAGATACAGGTATCGATTACAAGGATACCAATAAACTGAAAAGATACGTATCTGAAAGAGGTAAGATCCTTCCCAGAAGAATTACAGGCAACTGTGCAAAACATCAGAGAGCTCTTACTGTTGCAATCAAGAGAGCACGTCACGTTGCATTAATGCCTTACACACTGGATTAATCTTATCTGAGGATATTGATCCGGAAGATAATGGATGCATACAGGTCGTAAAGACAGATTACAGACAAAGAGGCCGTCATGTTCGAAAGAACATGGCGGTTTTTGTATAGAAGGAATGACAGCAGCAACTAACAGTAACAACATAGAAAGGATTGCGGTATTATGACAGAAATCGGTAGACAGTGTGTGGAAGCAGTTACGGAATTATGTGAAGCTGCAGGTTTAAAAAAAGGCCAGATTCTGGTGGTGGGATGTTCTTCCAGTGAGGTGCTGGGCAGACGTATCGGTACTTTTTCCAGTGAGGATACGGCTCAGGAAATCTATGATGCGATTCAGTCTGTTCTGAAACCGAAAGGAATCTATCTGGCAGCACAGTGCTGTGAACATCTGAACAGAGCGATCATCATAGAGCGGCAGGCTGTTCCTCAGGCAGAAATCTGCAACGTGGTGCCTCAGCCCAAGGCAGGAGGTTCCTTTGCTGCAGCAGCATACAGAGGCATGGAAGATCCGGTGGCACTGGAAGAAATCAGGGCAGATGCAGGTCTTGATATTGGAAGTACCCTGATCGGCATGCACCTGAAACGTGTTGCGGTTCCTGTAAGGCTTGCAGTAAAGGACATCGGTGAAGCCCCGGTGACAGCGGCACGTACACGTCCCAAATTTATCGGCGGATGCAGGGCTGTCTATGATGATCGTCTGGGAGTGGACAGACGGAGATAAGGTTCAGAGCCAACCTCGAAAATTATAACATGACAATTTTAAAAAATGTGCTATATTGGTTATGAGTAATTATTCAGAGCCGGTTCCGATGGATCTGCCTGGCTCTGGACGGTGCATACTGCTTGGCGAAGAAAGGAGTTTTAGGTATGGTTAGGGCAGGAAAAGATCAAAGATATGCGGATGGAGGTAATATTTTAAAGATAGGACGCACGTATATGAGGGATGCCGAAAGAAGCGAGATGGAATCGGATTATATAGCAGCAGAAGGCATTTATCATATATGTTGTGAGATGTTTTCAGCCCTGATACAACAGAAATCTTCCTGTGAGAAAGAGGCAAAAGGCGAATATATGCATGCACTGTTTCGATGTGCTATGCTTCCGCAGATAGATGATACGGAAAAGATGCAGTGTCTGGATCAGGCTCTGGAACTGGCTTCCGGACTGGAAAAAGAGACCGGCGACATGGAATATACCATAGCTGCAGGCTGTATTCGTGAAGAACTGGATGAATTGAGCAGGAATCTTCAGAAACAGACAGCGGCAGAGCAGAAGCAGATGTCAGCAGAGTTTTTATTTTGACAGAATGATTACAGCCGGCGTGCTGCCCGGGGATGTGCTGAAAGCAGTCCCGGGGGAGACACACCGGCTGTTTTACGTTATATAGATTATATCTGATCCATTCTGCGAACCGATTCGGTTATAGTCTTTTTATCAGAGGTGGCTGCATGCTGGTTTACAGCTCTGGTGTTTTTCTCGGCATGTGTAAGGCATCCGGCACCGCCGACGCATCCTCCCTCGCATGCCATGCCTTCGATGAAGTTGCCGTTCAGAACACCCTTGCTGGCTTTTAACAGTGCGATACGGCAGGCATCGATACCGTCACAGGTCACGGGCCTGTAATCAAAATCATCTGCTCCGTGTTCTTTCAGACCCTGAGCAACCGCTTCAGTCAGGCCGCCGCTGCGGGCGAAGATCCGTCCGAAAGGAGAAGCATCGGCAAGAGGCACATCCTCAAGAGACTGCGCATCGATGTCACGGCTGTCAAACAGTGCCTGAAGCTCCTCAAATGTAATGACGGAATCCACATAAGGGCGGACTTCTTCACGCTGAATTTCCATTTTCTTTGCGGTACAGGGTCCGATGAAAACGATTTTGCAGTCGGGCTCCAGATCCTTGATGCATTTGGAAATGGCAGCCATGGGAGAAAGATTGTGGGACACATGATCCTTCAGCTGGGGGAACTGTTTTTCAATATAATTTACAAAAGCGGGACAGCAGGAGCTTGTCACGAAACTGTCTGTTTCTGAAACTTCTCTGGATTCCGCGTAGGCAACAATATCCGCACCCAGAGCTGCTTCAATGACCGTATCGAAACCAAGTTCTTTCAGAGCGCTCAGAATCTGACCGGGTTTCGCGTAGTAAAACTGGCCGGCAATAGAAGGTGCAACGACTGCATACACATTATAACGGGTATTGTTTTCACTTTTTTTGATTATGTCGATGACATCCAGTATATAGGATTTATCGGAAATGGCTCCGAAGGGACACTGATAGACGCATGCACCGCAGGAAATACATTTTTCATGATTAATTTTTGCAGCTCCGTCCTCACCGGCATGGATTGCTTTTACCTTACAGGCGGTTTCGCAGGGGCGTTTTCGGTTGGTGATGGCCGTATAGGGGCAGGTTTTGGCACATGCACCGCAGTTAACGCATTTGGATTTGTCAATGTGCGCCTTCATATGCTCATCGAATGTGATGGCGCCTTTTTTGCAGGCCCCTTCGCAGCGGTGAGCCAGACAGCCGCGGCAGAGGTCGGTGATTTCATAACCGCTCATGGGGCATTCGTCGCAGGCAATGTCAATAACTTCGATTACGTTGGGGTCATTTTTGTCACCACCCATAGCAATCTGCATACGTTCTGTAAGAATGGCACGTTCCTTGTAGATGCAGCAGCGCATGGTGGGATGGTCTTTGGGGAGAATACGTTTGGGAATGTTATGCAGATTTTCAAGCAGGGTATCATTCCAGGCTTCTCTGGCAATTTCGCGCAGTACCTGATATTTCAGATGCTGTACTCTGGTGTCAAATTTGTGTACTTTCAATTTCTATACCTCCTGATCGTATTTAAGGCCCTTTTCACTGGAAATTACGGGAGGAACCGACGTATATTGGGTAGTGTATACGCTTAACCGGTGTCCTGTTAAATATTTCCTTACTCCGTAGGTGAACAATCGTATTGTATCCTGTCGGCTCTTTTTTGACAAATAAATTATTAGAAGTAATTTTAAAGAAAAAATTGTTCAAACTGACAAAAATTTACTAAAATGGTATTTTTCACAGTGCAAAATCAGCTTTTTCCTACAAATTCATGGAAAAACAGGTTCTTTTGAGAATATTGTATCGAAAAGAATACAGGCATGGAAAGGTTTACAAAAACAGGCGGAAATGGTAAGCTGGAAAAAGGAAAAAAGGAGGCGACTCAGGATGTTTCAGGCACCGGAGATTGATATGGAACGGACAGGAAAAAGGATACGGCAGCTGTGTGTACTGAACGGGTATTCTGTCAGAGATCTGCAGAGGTATCTGCTGATCGGGTGTCCTCAGTCCATATATAACTGGTATCACGGCAAGACGCTGCCTTCACTGGATCATCTATTTGGGTTGAGTGTGCTGCTGCATATTCCCATGAACTGGCTTCTGGTGGCGGAGCCGTCTGTCTGCAGGCAGCAGCAGAAACGGCGTTTTACCAGAATTCCGCAGATGAGGAGAATGGATTCCTATCGGCACTTTGGCAGAAATTGCGGAAGATGATTGAACAGCAGAATGATGCAGGGATACAGCCTGCAGCTGCAATATGCAATCATAGCATGAAGCTTCAGGGGCTGTCATTCGGTTTCAAACCGAATGACAGCCCCGTTCCGGTGTGATAGGATGTTTCATAATAAATTGTGTAACTGTTTCACATAAATCAGGGCAGTCAGCCAAAGCTGCGGCAGATGTTCGGGATAGATTTGAAAATATACAATAAACGCAGATGTTGAATAATTTCCGGAGGATGCAGGATACTATGTGAATCAGAAGATACTTTCAGAACGAAAAGAGGGAAGATATGGATATCAAAAAGGACAAAGCGGGTTCCGAAGGGGAGAAAGCGGAAAAAAAGATACTTGAGCTGATGGATCTGCTGTGCGAGACTGGAATTGCAGTGGAGACACTGGCCAGAATGTGTTCTGTACTGAAGCTGGGATTTGAATCCCCGGATTTCTGTGACGGCAAAGATGCAGCGGCATGTGTGTGGGTCATCGAGCAGATGCTGGAGCGCATCGGAATAGAAAAAATATCGCCGGAAGTATTTGAATGGGAATCCGGTACATGAGCAGGAAGAAGCTTGAACAGTAACATAAAGTGAGAGTCTGTTATCATTTTTTTGATAATGGACTTTTCTGCGTTATATGAATATGTTATGATATTAAATGAATGAATGAATCAGCAGTTGATGTGCGGATTGACAGATTACATAAAGGAGGGACAGAATATGTCCGAAAAACAAGGAAGAAAAAAAGCAGAGGGGTTTTCATCAGGAGGACATGGCAGGAAACGCAGCAGGGTCAGATATGAGATGAAAGCTTCCTATAAGGGGAACAAGCGGATTTATACAGTTCTCGATATTTCAGCGGACAAGACGCTGGATGACCTGTGTGAGATGATTCTGGATGCGTTTGATTTTGATTATGACCATCTGTATCTGTTTAATCTGAACGGGCGCAGATATGGGGAGGACAGCTATTATTTTATGCCCGAACCGGGGCAGAAAAGTACGAATGTAAAGCTGGGAAAGCTGAATCTTTCTCTGAATCAGAAGTTTTGCCTTCTGTATGATTTTGGTGATGAATGGGAATTTGATATACAGGTACGGAAAATCTACGAAACAGAAGAGCACATCATAGATGGTATTGTATCGGTGAAAGGGCAGCTGGAGCAGTATCCGTATGATGGGGATCCGGATGATGAAGAAGATGGCTGGAGTGATGAACTGGAAGAGTTCTTTGATAACTGGAATGATGAGCTGGATGGTGATTTGGACGATGATGAAGGAATGCTTTTTTTCAGGCTGGAGGATTCTCTTACGGTTCAGGATGTTCTTGATGCCATTGATGAAGAAAGTCTGAGAGAAATGGCAGGGCGTTTTCTGTATCCGGCAAAAGGTCATGGAGCTCTGAGGAAGAAAACGATCGAAGAAGTGAAACAGCAGTATGTACAGACACTCCTGAAGGATCAGAAGCATTTTCTGCTGTTTTTAAAGGGCAGTGCAGCGGATCTCTTTTATTTTATGATGACGGCAGAGGTGGATCCTGAGAGTCATATACTGGACTGGACAGAACTGCTGGGCTGTATCCCTCTGGAAACAGAGGCTGCGCTTCAGGAGATATCCATTGCCATGATGTATCTGTGTTCTGTGGGTGTCTGCAGACCGGAGCTGGATCAGACCGGAGAGGTGCAGGGTTTCTGCGTCTGCGGGGAGGTCCGGAGGGCATATGAAGCCTGGATGAACCGGGCGGGTGTGCTGTCGGAACTGGATGAATATCAGGTACTGGAGACACTGGCTAATACGCTGATGTTTCGATATGGCGTTATAGAGGTGGAGAATCTTCACAGACTTTGTCAGGAATATACAGGCGTTAAAATCAGCAAAGAGAATTTCATCCGCCTGCTTGCGGGGCGCCTGGAATACTTTGACCGTTACAGTTTCTATAAGAAGGAAGGCATAACTTATCTTACTTCTTTCTCCGCGGATAAAACGGAGCAGGTACTGGACATGAGAAAACAGTCGCCCGGTCTGACCTACCGCAGTTATACACAGGAAGAATTAATGGATATAGCAGGGGAGAATCCCTACAATGATATCGGCGGCTATATCAAACTGGTGGAAACACTGTGGAACAGTCTTCAAAATGAAGATATGCGGGTCATGGGGTACATAATACGCACAATCACAGAACAGGCCATGATGGGAGCAGATTCCGGGGAAATTATTAAAGAGACACGCTCTGCATTGAACAGCTGCGGGAAACGGATGACAA
Organism: Lachnospiraceae bacterium; assembly: GCA_028724245.1. Taxonomy (GTDB): domain Bacteria; phylum Bacillota; class Clostridia; order Lachnospirales; family Lachnospiraceae; genus TWA4. The sequence continues at coordinate 6,039 of JAQYDI010000138.1, read as the reverse complement.
AAAAACTGCAGGAGCTGATCAGAGAAGTAACGGAAAATATGCCGCTGGCTATCGGATACGGATATACACGGGCGGAACTGGAGCAGATGAAATAATTGGCTCTGAACAGTTACAAAAAGATTTTTTTGCAGTCAGTAGACATTTTGATTTGCCTGTGGTAGACTATTGGAGAAATATAGTTGGCCGATGTGCTGCCGATCCGTATTTACAGAAGGTGCAGGTGCTTTATGAGAATTGAGAAAGAATTTGTTCTGCGCGAAATAGCAGGAGACTATATCATTATACCGACCGGGAAGACTGTGCTGGAATTCAATGGTCTCATTACGGTGAACGAAGTGGGTGTTTCTCTCTGGAAGATGCTCCAGCAGGATGTGTCGATGGAGGATCTTGTAAAAGGTATTCTGGATGAATATGATGTGGAAGAAAGTGTTGCAAGAGAGGACATTCAGGAATTTCTGGATACTCTGGTAAAAGGTGGTATCCTTACAAAGGATGAATAAGATGCGGTATAAACCTCTGGAAGGCGGTCGCCTTTACATTGATAAAACAGAAGCATTGGAGAAGGGGATCACAGTATTCCCTTCTATTTATATTGAAGGAGCTGCAGCTTCAGGGAAAACCACGGCGATCAGGATGCTGCTGGAAAAACACCCGGAAGCAGAGTATGCTGTATTTGACATGGAAGCCGGGATGGAAGCTGAAATGTATCAGATGCTGAGGGAAGCGATTTCTGAAGGAAAAAGCATATGGATTATTCTGGACAATATCAGAAACCGTCTTCCGGCGGACGCGATCAGGGAGATCCGCAGTTTTCTGCAGAACTGTCATCCTGACTGCCGGTTGATTCTGGCAGGAAGAGAACGCCCTCAGGAAGAATTGCTGGAACTGTTCTGGAATGGAGAGATGGAACTTCTGCCGCAGCGGGTTCTGTTATTTACGAAGGAAGAGATCAGGGATATGGCGGAGAGGATGGAAACTTCTCTGAACCCGGACCGGATATACAAAGAAACCGGCGGCTGGGCCGGCTGCGTTGATCTCATGTTTCGACTGTCGCAGCGGGATTGCGGAAGAAAAAAGAAAAGCAGAGAAGTTGATTCTGTCTGCACTGTCCCAGACCCGGAGCAGCTGCGCCGGAGTTATGAGATTGATGCTTATATCCGCAGCTCGATTCTGGACACATTATCCTCCGAAGAACAGGAAATCATGCAGCGGGGAGCTGTCTGTCCGTGGCTGGACGCCCGGCTGTGTGAAGAGATATGGAATATGCCCCGGGCGGTGGATACGCTGGAACGGCTGGAGCGCAAGGGGCTGATGCAATGTGAACCCGGCAGAAAGCGATGGAAAATGGCACCTCTTTTCCGCAGAAGCTATCAGAGTGTTCAGGAAAAAGAAGCGGGGAAGCAGGAACAGGGATTCTGGGTTTATCTGGGAAAATGGTACGAGTCGCATGGTTATGTGGAAGAAGCTCTGCAGTGTCTGAAATATTCCGGCAATAAGGAAGCGTACCGCAGCTGCGTGTGTGCCTGCTATGACCGGATTCCGTTTTCTCTGATAGCCCGGCAGGAAGTAATGGACTGGAAGGATGATCTTCCGGAAGTCTGTTATCTGCGCGGTATGTATTGTTATTTTCAAAAAAATCAGGAGGGTCTGGATCGGGAGATCCGAAGGGTAGAGAAGGAGCTGGAGGCCGGAAACAACGCACTCCGGATACGGGAAATCTATCTGAACCTGAACTATGTAAAGCCCGATCTGCCCCTTGGCCAGTGGATGGATATGCTGGAAAAATATGGTGGAAAAGGTGAATCCGATAAAATCCGGCTCTACAATATGGCAGGCAATTCCTGTACGGCTTTGTGCGGTCTGCGGGATCTGTCCGGCCTGTTTGCCTGCACAAAAAAGGAAGAAAACAGAAAGGCACGCCTCTGGAAAGAATATCTGGGTCACGAAGAATGGCAGTATTATCAGCTGGCGCGGATTGATTATTATCTGGAAACGGAACGCAGGGACAGCATCAGGGAAGAAGATTGGGCACTGTTGGAAGAAAAAGGAAACTTCGGCACCTGCCGGATGCAGCTGGTCAGGATGTACCTGCTGTGCAAACTGCAGAAAATGCAGCCTGAGCCGGAATATATGGAACAGATCAGCCGCCTGCAGGCACAACTTGTCAGAGCGGAAGATACTGTATCTGCACGGAATGCGGAAGCAATCGGCAGTATTTACGCAGCCGAACTGGGTGAACCGGAAAAAATGGTCCGCTGGCTGCGCTGCTCGGCAGACGATGCAGAGACTGAGGTTACGGAGGAGAATTATATCGTACGGTACTGTCAGGCCAGAGGCTGCATGCTGCTGAACCAGTATGAGCGGGCATCCAAGATCCTGCGGCGGCTCATTCCCTATATGCAGTTTTATCACCGTACCCGTTTTCTGGCTGAATTTTTATTTCAGCAGGCAGCAGCTGACTGGGAAAAAGACCGTCACGGCAAATCCCTGAAAAGTGCTATTGAGTCATTTCTGGTCAACGGAAACTGCCGCTATGTGAGGTTTTACACCGGGTACGGAAAAAGGGGCGAAGAAGTGCTGAAAGCTTACGTGGAATGGATGGAAAACAACACACCGGGCGGCTGGCACAGAAAAAAGAAATACAATTACGGCAATGTACTGCGCATGCCGCTGGAAGATTATCTGGAAGTAATCCTGCGCTGTGCCCGAAGGGAAGCACGCTTCGGCCGTATACCTTCGGAGGAATCATCACATGAACGTCTGACCATGATGGAAACCATTATTTTACAGGATATCAGTCACGGACTCAGCAATGCGGACATCGGACGGGAACAGAACCTGAAAATCACTACGGTAAAAAGCCATATTTACAGCCTGTATAAAAAACTGGGAGTAAACAGCAGAGTACAGGCGGTACTGAAAGGAAAAGAGATGGGGCTGCTCAAATAGGGAAACGGAATATAACCTGTCTGAAGATTATACTTCGTTTTCCGGCTCCCCATACCCTTTCGCTGCTTCCTGATATCGTCTGGCAAAATGTTTCCTCAGTCTGTCCGGCTTCAGGATCACTGCGTCTTTGCCAAAGTTAAAAAAGTAATATTCAATCTGCCGTTCGCTGCATCGGAATACGTAGATATCCGGCTCTATGATTTCTTTGTAATCAGGCCGCAGGGCCAGCTGATAGTTGTATCGGTTGATGCCGTCCGGGGTCAGGCGCACATGGATTTCGTGTGTGTCGTCAGCTGTGAACTGGGGACCATTGTCGTTCAGGATGGACTTCAGCTCTTCTTTCTGTCTGTCGGTCAGTTTGCCGCTTTTTCTGCGGACGACTTTTGCGTCTGCGATGTTGGAGATCCGCATATTGGCAGGACGGGGACGGCAGGGGACGGGCTGGTTGGTGACATCGTAATCGATATCCATATTGAGCGGTGTGGAATATCCAATCAGATAGTGATAAGTGGAGGACAGGTCACTGGTTACTTTGTAGGGCTGAAATTCAAACTGAAAGCCTCGTACGTGCGTTACCCTGACGGAGGAATTGCTGTCAAAGGCCTGCTGGATGGTTTCCAGAACAGGGCGGTAATAAACTGCTTCCCGCTGCAGATGGGTGAGGGAGGCATATTCTTCATACAGTGCTTTCAGATACTGACCGATGCTGGAGTAAAAAAGCTCTTCCTGACATTCCGAATTCATGTCAGTCAGATATGTGAAATTTGCCTGATTCAAACGGAATTTTTCACCTTTCCCTTTAGAATAGGAAGAGCTCTTTTCACGCAGTTTTTTCACATATGCTGCAGTAAGTTTTTCAATTGTACTGTCTGTATGGTTTTCCTTTTTTCCACCGCGGGATGCAGATGTTTTTTTGCGCAGGCCGGAACGATCCTCTCCATCGGACAGGATTTCCCTGAGTTTCTGGGCGTAATTTTCCGCCTGAAGGGCAATGGATGCATCTGCTGTCTCATAAAAATTCTGAAAGATCTGATTCAGAAAAGTTGAAAGCGGAAGCTTCGGGACTTTGCTGTCGGTGGAAGCAAAACGGCATTGATCGTAATTGATGATTTCCCATGCTTCCATACTTAAATTCAGATACTGTTTCCTGTCACTGCTCCCCTGATCACAAAAAGGCATATCCTGTTCCTCGCTTTCAAGTTGTTTTCTGTCAATAAAATATCACAAAATGAGATTTTTTTCCACATGATGGGCCAAAAATACGGCGAAAATCAGCATTTTTCCCGCATTTTGGGGACAAAAAAATAAAAATAATGGTAAGTGGTACGTAATTTATAGAAGTGATAAGATAGTTACAACAGATGAGATAAAAGTTTTACAGAAGTCTTAAAAAGGAGAGAACAGTATGAATCAGAGAGTAAACAATTACAGCAGCACCGGAAATATGAACGGCAGAGATATGAAAAGCTTTATTATCAGTGGTTTTTTCGGTTCCGCTGTTATGGAAGACGATGAATTTTTAAAACTTCTGGAGGAATTTGACTACACCGGTGAGGAGGCGTCAAAAGCACTTCAGTTTGCAGCAGCATGTTTGAACTATCTGAAAGGGGGCCTGTTATAATGACATACTGGATTTCAATTTACAGCCATGCAGGTAAAAAATGGAGCAGTCACGCAGAAAGCCTGAATGCAGCACAGTTTACAGAAATGGATTACCTGTTCAGAAGTGCCTGTCAGGGGATGGAATCATCCGATATCAGGAAAATTTATGAACAGCACAGAAAAAGTTCCCTGTTTTATCATTTAAGTAAAGATACCGGTCTGAGATACCGTTTTGAAATTAATAAAAGAAAAGGAACCGCTGTAATCCGCTCCATCGATGTGGATTACGCACGGATTTCTTCTTCCGGCAAAGGCAGGGCTGCATGAGCCGGGGGATCAGAGAGCTTCTCCTGCGAGAAGCTCTTCCAGTTTTTCCAGATCTTTTTTCATAAAATTCAGATTATAGCCGGGCGTGGGGCTTTTTCTCTCCAGATCCAGCAGAAAACGGTCAAAATAATCCAGTGATTCCTGGAACAGACCGCGGTATTTTTCAGGACAGTTTTTCTGATCTTTCTGATACAGTTTTCTCATGCGGTCAAATTCCCGTGCCAATGTAAAATACACGTTATCCCTGCCGCCGTCGTTTTTGCCTTTACTTTTCACTTTCTCTTTACTGTTGTCTTTCTCTTTGTTTTTGTCTTCGTTATTATCCGATGGTTCCATAGCTTTTACAGCATGGGCATGAAGCACCCGAAGACCGGACAGGATTTTTGAACAGCTGAAAAGGGCAGGAACACTTTTATCAGCGGAAGCATATTTTTGATACAGCAGGCAGAGCGCTGACGAATCACTGCATAAAGCATCCAGCAGCATCCATGTAGTCAGAAGGGCACAGGATTGAAGCGGTTCTGCGAATTTCAGGGAATTTTTCAGATATCCGGACAGCGGTTCACCGGAATTCAGATGAAGCTGCAGATACCATTTCCCGACAAGATCCGTAAAGCGTTCCTGATGAATCACAGATATCCGGGTGGAGAAAAAGCTGCGGCAGCTCCCGCACAGACTGTCAATAGCAGCAGGATGGCTGATGAAATACAGCATGAACGACTGCAGAAGCATATTCGCCCCCGGCTTCTTTTCCGCCAGCATGTCAAAATCCTTCTGTCTGAAAGCAGGATGCCCCGGATTCAGAACGTAGGGATAATCCATTTTCAATTCGCTGGTAAACACAGCAACCAGAAAATCATTTTCACTCATCAAAGGGACTTTAGCACCTTTCCTGCGGTCAACAGACTGACGGCAGATCAGGCTGTACACATCATGGAGCCTCATCACAGACCATTCTTCCTTTCCATACACATTTATTTGTAACTGTTCAGACTTCTGTCTGAAGAGGTAAAACAGCTGGGCAGAAGTCCGAACAGTAACTTTCTTTTATCATATCACAGAAAACTCCTGGTGGAAATATTGACTTTTTCCTGTGTGGCTTCTACAATAATTACGAGTTACTGCTGAATGAATCTGCAGATTTTCAGCAGTAAGTTTTGT
>JAQYDI010000137.1 GCA_028724245.1 Lachnospiraceae bacterium | reverse complement strand
AGCAGGGGTGAAAGGAGTCGAACCTTTCTCTGAGGTTTTGGAGACCGCCATTCTACCGATGAACTACACCCCTGTACCTGTCAGGCGCGAACCCGACTGTGATATAATAGCACAGCCGGGTTTGGTTGTCAATGATTTTTTATATTTTCCCCGACATAATTTTTATATTTTTCCCGCAATTTCCCCATAACATTCCGGTCTCCGGTCCCTGAAAAGCCCCCATTCCAGCCTTTTTGCGGCCAGTTCGTCCAGATCATAGGTTTCCATCAGGATTTCTTCCCGGTCTCTGGAGGCACTCTGAAGAATTGCTCCGGTTTCGTCGGTCATGAAGGAGGAGCCATAGAAATTCAGTGAAGAACTCTGGCCGCCGTTTTCCTCACAGGGCTCCACGGATTCCTCTCCGATGCGGTTGGCGGCGATGACGGGCATCAGATTGGCAGCTGCATGTCCCTGCATGCATCTGCGCCAGTGGGGCATGCTGTCACATTCCAGAATGGGCTCCGAACCGATGGCGGTGGGGTAAAGCAGCAGCTCCGCACCTTTTACCGCCATACAGCGGGCAGTTTCCGGAAACCACTGATCCCAGCAGATACCGGCTCCGATAACTCCGAATCTGGTTTTAAATACCTGAAATCCCGTATTGCCCGGTGTGAAATAAAATTTTTCCTGATAATAGTGATCATCGGGAATGTGTGTTTTCCTGTACACGCCCAGGAGGCTTCCGTCGGCATCGATACATGCCAGAGAATTATACAGCACATTGCCATCCCTTTCAAAAAAGCTGACAGGAAGCACCACGCCCAGCTCTGCGGCAAGACGCATACCCATCTGAACCGCTTCATTTTCCAGCACAGGTTTTGCATAATGGTAGAAATCATATCTGCGCTGCTGGCAGAAATATTCCCGCTCAAACAGTTCGGGGAGCAGAATGATCTGTGCCCCCTCCGAAGCCGCCTGACGGACTTTTTTCTCCGCATTCCGGCGGTTTTCTGCGGGATTTTTCACACACCGCATCTGAATGGCGGCTGTTTTTACATATCTCATAATTCTGTTTCCTTTCTGTCTGTTTTACGATTACAGTTCTGCCGGCCCGCCGGGATCTGCTGCGTGATGCAGTGGATATTTCCGCCGCCCACCAGAATATCTCTCGCATACACAGGGATGACTTTCCTTTCGGGATTCCATTTTTTCATCAGAGAAATGGCCCGCATATCGCTTTCCTGATTCTCTCCGCCGAAAACAGGCATCACCACCGCTTCATTGGAAAAATAGAAATTCACATAGGATGCGGCCAGCCGTTCTCCGGCTTCCCGTTCATCCTCTCCTTCTTCAAATTCATACCCGTCCACTTCCTCCTGCGTCAGACAAACGGGATGATCGGGCACAGGCAGCCGGTGTATCACCAGTTTTCTTCCCCTGGCATCTGTTTCCTGTTCCAGATAGGACAGACAGGCTTCCGACAGCGCATACTGGGGATCCTCCCTGTTGTCCGTCCACGCCAGAACCACCTCACCCGGCCGCAGAAATGCACATACATTGTCCACATGCTCATTGGTTTCATCCTGATAAATACCCCGCGGCAGCCACAGAACCTTCCCTGCTCCCAGATACCGTTTCAGCTGCTCCTCAATTTCCTGCTTTGAAAGGGACGGATTTCTTCCTGCACTCAGAAGGCAGGACTCTGTCACCATCACTGTGCCGTCACCATCGCTGTGAACGGAACCGCCCTCCAGCACAAAGGGAGCCGCATCATAAAAGTCATAACCGTATTTTTCCGCAAATGCGGCTGCAAATGCATTGTCCTTCTCCCACGAAGCATACAGTCCGTCCACCGGACCGCCCCATGCATTGAACTCCCAGCAGACCGCACGGATATCCATATTCTGTCCTGCATTCTGCCCTTTATCCTGTCCTGCATCCTGCGCTGTGCCCTGTTCCATATCCGGCTGCATGATATCCTGCATTTCCGTATTCAAAACTCCTGCCGCACGCCTGCGGACCACAAAAGTGGGAGCCACGTCCCGGGCCCAGGCATCATCTGTTTCCATAAGAAAAATCTCCACCCGCTTCTGCCATGCAAACTGTTCTTTTCCTTTTTCACAGACGAAAATCTGCCCTTCTTCCTGCCGGGCTGCTCCATCTCCAAACAACATTTCGCAGGCGGAAGAAATACCGGCTCTGCCGGCTGCCACATAGACATGCTCGCTTTCTGCAATGGCGGCAATCACCTGACGGAAAGCTTCTCTTGCCGCAGCAGCGCCATAAATCCATGATCCGGGACGCTCCGGCCAGATCATGATGCATCCCCAGTGAGGCTCAAATTCACCGGGCATGTAAAAACCGTCCTCCGACGGATATCCACTAAACTTCTGTACTCTGTTTACCATAAACACCGTTCCGCTCCCAAAACCGTTCTGTTTCCGCAGACTGCCCTGTTTCCGCAAGCTGTTCTGTTTCCGCAGGCTGTTCCTCAATTCCGATCCGTCTGCCACTACGACAGCCGTCCCTTAAAATCTTCATAGCTGAATTCCTTTACCATCTGAATCTCTCCGTTTTGTTTCAAAAGAGCAATGGACGGCAGGCCGATTCCGTTGAATGTATTGTTTTTTACCATGGAATAAATCGCCATGTCTTCAAATATCAGCCGGTTTCCCACCCTGATTTCCTGTTCAAAGCTGTAATCTCCGATCACATCCCCCGCCAGGCAGGTCATGGAAGAAAGACGATATGTGTAAGGCTTCTCACCGGCAGGGAATCCGCCCTGAAGAGGCGGCCTGTAAGGCATCTCCAGAACATCCGGCATATGGCAGGCCGCCGAAGCATCCAGAATGAGAATATCCATCTGATTATGCACGATATCCTGCACCTCCGTCACCAGATATCCCGCATTCAGCGCGATGGCCTCTCCCGGCTCCAGATAAACCTTCAGCCCGTAAGTCTCTTTAATATAGGAAATCACCTTCACAAGACGCTCCAGATCGTACCCCGGTCTGGTAATATGATGGCCGCCGCCCAGATTGATCCAGCTGATCTGCTCCAGATTCAGATAAGGTGCAAATTTTTTCTCAAATGCCCGGAATGTTGCTTCCAGATCATCCGAATCCTGCTCACAGAGCGTATGAAAATGCAGCCCGCTGATATCCTCCGGCAGCTTCCCCGGAAAATTGTCCCGGGTAACGCCGAGCCGGGAACCAGGGGCGCAGGGATCATAGATTGCATGTCCCTCCTGCGTGGAAAACTCCGGATTTACCCGGATACCGATTTCCACCCGTCGGGCCGGTTCCGCCGCATCCTGCACAATTTCGGCATTTCCCGCATTCAGCCCGTTTATTTTCCATTGTACATCCTGCGCAGCTTCCATATTATACGCCTCTATGGTCTTCCGATGTTTTTCATACTGGGAAAAAGAATTGAAAATAATATGGTCACAGATTTTTACCAGCTCCTGCATATCCTTTTCCTTATAAGCCGGTGCAAATACATGATTTTCCTTCCCCATCTCCTCTTTTCCCAGTCTTGCCTCGTAAAGCCCGCTTGCGGTGGTGCCGCTGATATAGCTTCCGATCAGCGGATAAAGGCTGTACATGGAAAATGCTTTCTGCGCCAGCAGCACATGGCATCCCGTTTCCTGTTCCAGCTTTCCAAGACAGGTCAGATTATCAATGATCTTTTTCTCATCCACCACATAGCAGGGTGTCGGTATCTTTTTCCACATAAACAGCCTCCCATCAATATTTATTCCACACCGCTATTCCACAATCTGAGGATTTTCATCCACAACCCAGGGAAGTCCGTACTGATTCAGCATCTCCATGAACGGATCCGGATCGAATTCTTCCACATTGAATACGCCGTCTTTGTCCCATACCTTATTCAGCACCAGAGCTGCGCCGATCATGGCCGGTACACCGGTTGTGTAGGAAATGGCCTGAGAACCCACTTCCCGATAGCATTCCTGATGATCACAGACATTGTAAATGTAGATGGTTTTCTTTTTTCCATCCTTTTTGCCGGTGAAAATACAGCCGATATTGGTTTTTCCCACCGTTCTGGGACCCAGAGAAGCCGGATCCGGCAGCAGCGCTTTCAAAAACTGGATTGGAACGATCTCTTTTCCCTCAAACATAATGGGAGAAGTGGACAGCATACCTACATTTTCCAGACATTTCATATGAGTCAGGTAACTCTGTCCAAAGGTCATGAAGAAACGGATCCGTTTCACGCCGGGAATATTTTTCGCCAGTGACTCAATCTCCTCATGATGCAGCAGGTACATATCCTTTTCACCCACCTGAGGGAAATTGTATTCCCGTTTGATCTCCATGGGCTCTGTCTCTACCCAGTGACCATCTTCCCAGTAGGAACCGTTGGCGGAAACCTCACGCAGGTTGATCTCGGGATTAAAATTGGTAGCAAAAGGATAGCCGTGATCACCGCCGTTGCAGTCCAGAATATCAATATATTCGATCTCATCAAAATAGTGCTTCAGCGCGTAGGCGGAGAATACGCTGGTAACGCCGGGGTCGAAGCCGCTTCCCAGCAGCGCCGTAATGCCCGCTTCACGGAATTTTTCCTGATATGCCCACTGCCAGGAGTAATCGAAATATGCAGTAAAGCCTGCTTCACGGCAGCGTTTTTCATAAATGGCGCGCCACTGGGGATCATCCGTATTCTCCGGTTCGTAATTGGCTGTATCAATATAGTCCACTTTACATGCCAGACAGGCATCCATGATCGTCAGATCCTGATATGGCAGCGCCACATTCAGCACCGCATCCGGCTGATAGGATTTTATCAGACTGATCAGTTCTTCCACGTTATCCGCATCCACCTGCGCGGTGGTGATCACCGTATCGGTAGTCCCCTGAAGCTTCTCCTTCAGCGCATCGCATTTGGACTTTGTCCGGCTGGCAATGCAGATCTCCGTAAATGTACCGCTGTTCTGACAGCATTTATGAATAGCTACTCCGGCAACACCACCGCATCCGATAATTAATAATCTTCCCATATTGTCCTCACTTTCTGGATCATTTTCCATTTTATTATCATTTACCGTTTCCGGCCTTCTTCTTCCTCCAGCATATCTTCCACATACCGGGGCAGCATGAACGCGCCCCTGTGCAGGTTGGTTGTATAATACCATGTCTGAATCTTCCGGTCATTCCAGCGCTCTGCATCCAGATCCGTCAGCGGGTGGTACTTTTTGGAAGCAAATCCAAACAGCCAGTACCCGGACGAACAGGTGGGAATATGCGCCTGATAGACCCGGCTGACCGGAAAACTGTGGCTGGCTTTCCGGTGCATGACCCGGCAGGATTCCTCATCCTCATCATAAAACGGGCTTCCATGCTGGTAAACCATGATGCCGTCCTCCCCCAGCGCCCGGTAGCAGTTGCCGTAAAATTCCTTGGTAAACAATCCCGCCGTATGCCCCAGCGGATCGATGGCATCGTTGATGATCAGGTCATATTCCCCATGTCTGGAACGAAGAAAACGAAGCCCGTCTTCATAGTAAATATTGACCCGGGGATCATCCAGCCCGCAGGCGTTGTCAGGAAAAAACTGACGGCACACGTCCACGAAAACCCTGTCAGGCTCCACCACATCGATTCGCTCAATCTCACGATACCAGGCCAGTTCTCTGGCCACCCCGCCGTCACCGCCGCCGATGACCAGCACATTTTTCACATGGGGATGAACCGCCATGGGAACGTGCACGATCATTTCATCATAAATGAATTCATCTTTTTCCGAAAAAACAATGCTTCCGTCCGAACTGAGAAAACGTCCGAATTCCGTTGAGTCAAATACATCGATTCGCTGAAAATCCGTTGTTTCTCCGAAAAGCTGTTTTTCCACTTTTACTGATACTTTTACCTTATCTGTATGGTAATCCGAAAACCAAAGCTCCATGATTTTCTCACCCTTTCCTGTTAAAATACTCATGCAGGCAATGAGGATGCCCGACTTTTCCATCCGCAGCCGGTTTTATTTCCACACCTGACGCTCATCGGAGAGCACATTCAGATATTCCACATTCGGATCCTCCGTTCCCTGCATGGAACAGCCCTTTTCCTTCGCGTAGATGATATATTCAATGATCTGCTCCGTAATCATCTCGCCCGGTGCCAGAATGGGAATCCCCGGAGGATAACACATGACAAATTCACTGCAGATCTTCCCTGCCGTTTCCCGGATGGGCATGCATTTTTTCTCCGCATAAAATGCCGCCTGAGGTGACACCAGTACGGTGGGATTGATATATTCTGTATTGAGCATCTGGGTCGGATCCTGAGAATAAAGCCGTTTTACATCGGCAAGGGCTCCCACCAGCCGTTCAATATCCTGAATCCGGTCGCCGATGGAAATGTACGCCAGTATATTGGCTATATCTCCCAGTTCAATCTGGATATCGTACTCATCCCGCAGCAGATCGTAAACCTCGATTCCCGCCAGACCGATATCGCGGGTATAGACAGACAGCTTGGTCACATCAAAATCATAGATGCTGCCGCCGTTGATCAGATCCTTTCCGTAAGCATAGTATCCTCCGATCTGATTGATCTCCTCCCTTGCATATTCTGCCATGCGGCTTACCTTTGCAAAGGATTCTTTCCCGCGCAGAGCCAGATTCCGTCTTGAAATATCCAGACTGGAAATCAGCAGATAGGAAGCGCTGGTGGTCTGGGTCAGATTGATGATCTGGCTTACGTACTCCCAGTTGACCCGTTTTCCGGTCAGCAGCAGAGAACTCTGGGTCAGACTGCCGCCGGATTTGTGCATGGAAACAGATGCCATATCCGCCCCTGCATCCATAGCGCAGACCGGCAGATCTTCCCCGAAATACAGATGCGTTCCGTGGGCCTCATCCACCAGCACCAGCATGTTGTGCTCATGGGCCAGCTTCACAATAGAACGCAGGTCGGAACAGATACCGTAATAGGTGGGATTGTTGACCAGCACCGCCACCGCGCCCGGATTATCAAGGATCGCCCGCTCCACCTCGGAGACCTGCATGCCAAGAGAAATCCCCAGCTTTTTGTCCACCTCCGGATTCACATAAACGGGCGTGGCACCGCACAGAACCAGCGCATTGATCACACTTTTATGCACATTCCGCGGCAGGATGATCCGGTCGCCGGCACGGCAGACCGACAGCACCATGCTCTGAACAGAAGATGTGGTTCCCCCCACCATAAAAAATGCATGATCCGCCCGGAAAGCCTCCGCCGCCAGTTCCTCCGCCTCCCGGATCACAGAAACAGGGTGACACAGATTATCCAGAGGCTTCATGGAATTCACATCAAGACTGACACACTTTTCCCCCAGAAGCTCCACCAGCTCCGGATTGCCCCGCCCCCGCTTGTGTCCGGGAACATCAAAAGGAACCACCCGCCGTTTTTTCAGTTTTTCCAGTGCCTCATACACCGGCGCCCGCATCTGCGGATTCTGCGGTTGTTTTCGTCTGTCCATGTACTCTCACTCCTCTAATTAAAAAGAGGACAGGTGCTAATCACCTGTCCTCATAGTGCAGTCATATCATCATATAGTAGTTCTATTGTCTACGGTTTATCTCTGCCATCCATCATTCTCCGGAGTTCCCGGAAGTTTTCAGGGGTTCTTTCCGGTAAACCACGCAGGGCATACCGGTTCCAGTGTGGGCATATCCGCCAGCAAATATCTGCTATTACTACTCTTTATTGACCTTTCACAAGTGATTAAATTGAATCAATAATGCGGTATAACCGCAATCGGCAGCTGCCCCGCCTGTCCGTATGGGCTTAACCAATCTCTTGGTGGGCAAATATTTGCGCCAGATCTCCCTGACACCTCAGAAACCGTAAACCACAGCTTCTATCTTTTATTTCTGAAAGTAAAATAACTTTTCATTCACGGGAAGTATAACATATGACATAGAAAAATGCAAGAGAGTTTTCAACTTTGCACTCCCGGCAAAAATGAAGTGGTTACTGTTCAGGCTTCTGCCGGGGAAGTTCTGAACAGTACGAGGAACTGACGAAACACCTTATTGGTGCAGCAAGTCCTGGTTATTTATATGAAATTTCAAAGTCATGGATAGAAACAGTATTGTTTCCAACGGCATAGAAGCCAATGACAACTCCGGTAAATCCGCCATTTACTTCACTTGAAAGATAGCGTGAAAGACCTTCTCCCAGTTTCGTTTCAGTGCCGTTTTGTGACAGATAAAAAGCATAAGTTAAAGCATCTGCTTTTATTACGAGTTCTGCATCTCCGGAAGAGAGAGGAATCACTGACTGGATATGCTTGATGCCGCCAATATTT
>JAQYDI010000136.1 GCA_028724245.1 Lachnospiraceae bacterium | reverse complement strand
GTTCTGAGGATATAGGAACTCAGGCAGAAACCGATTACTGCAAAGACAGCCATTACGATAAATACGATCTTGTATCCGGCCAGGCCTTCGAAACGGTCGAGGATATTGCCGTATACAGCGTACATAAATGCGCCGGGCAGGTAACCTACGAAGGAACCGATGGACATGGCAGCACCTGTGATTTCGCGGGGAACCTTTACTTCATCCATGGGTGCGAAGAATACGGCACGCATACTGAATACAAATGCGCTGATGGTAAGTGTGATCACCATACCCAGAATGATTCCCATGTTCTGATGAGGCAGGCATGCGAATACAGCCAGGATGGCAGCAACGATTACGAAGCAGATTCTCAGATATTTTGTTGCGGAATGCAGTACCTTATCTGTAACGAAACCGCCTACGGGGCCGCCCAGCATCTTCAGACCGTACTGGTTGATGATACCGTATACGCCGACCAGAGCTGCGGGGAGTGCGTATGCTTCTTCCAGAAAAGGAATGAAGTAGGTTAATCCGCAGTAAACGGAGTAAACAAAGAATACATTAAAGGAAACAAGCCAGATATTTTTGTTTTTCAGTGCGCGGATCACACCGTCCATGGCAGCCTTGTTGGCGCTGACTTCTTTGCCTTCTGCATCTGTTTTTGCAGCGGGAGCATCGGGCTCAAGCAGGATAAATGCCAGAATGGCGATGACGCCGGGAACGATGGAATAGAACAGGATGGCTGCACGCAGGCCGGCTGCTGTACTTCCCATAGCAGAGAAGATACCCAGAGCACAGAAAGCAACGATGGTATCCATCAGGCCTCTGCCGGCTTCCAGTATACCGAACATTCGTCCCTGTTCATCTTCATTGCCCAATAGCCGCACGGTTTTCAGCATGGTAGGCCAGTACAGCATATCTGCGCAGATTGCCAGCAGACAGTAGATGGTCAGGAAAACAGGGTATGAGGGGAATGTGGACAGCCACAGTCCGCATAAACAGATGCCCAGCAGGGATGCGGGAATCATGATCTTCTTGGAGATCCGGTCTGTCAGATAAATGGAGGCCAGAAATCCGAAAGTGGAGATCAGACCTGCAACACTCATTGCGGTACCGATCTGTGTGTGGGAAAGTCCCATGAACTCCTGCATGGGTACGTAGAATGCGTCTTTCATGAATCCGAGCTTGTAGATCGTACCTGCTCCAAGCATCAGAGTACCGAAAGATATCCATTTTTTGTCCAGTGATTTTCTCTTTGACATAATGAAACACCTCGTCGTTTGTTGTAACTGTTCAGAACCGGACAGTGTTTTCTGCGCTGGTTCCGGGCAGTTCTTAAGTTTTTTCTTAAGTTGGTTCTTAATGTTGCCTGTTGTTTTAAGAAACGGATTTGGAACGCTTTCAGTATAGTTGTAAAAATATGCAATGTCAAGTAAAAAATGGTCTTATTTTGCAAATATGTGTCATTTTTACAATTCAAGGTGTGCTAATATGTGCATTTATTTGGCAAAATGAGCAATTTTCAAAAAAGATATTGCAATAATATCTATTTTGTAATATGATGGTGTCAATAAGAAACGGATTTTGCAGGTTTTGCAAAAAAAGGAGTCAGGATATATGTTATCAGAACAGAGATATGAAAAAATCAG
The DNA here is from genome assembly GCA_028724245.1 of Lachnospiraceae bacterium. GTDB lineage: Bacteria > Bacillota > Clostridia > Lachnospirales > Lachnospiraceae > TWA4. The sequence continues at coordinate 6,176 of JAQYDI010000136.1, read as the reverse complement.
TGGTCTGCTTGAAAAAGAAGGAAGTGTAAAAACGAGCACTTTATGTTCTTTACTGTCGGCTTCCAGAGAAACAATAAGAAGAGATCTGGAAACCATGGAGGCACAGGGGCTGCTCAGAAGGATTCGCGGAGGAGCCATGAAGCTGGAACCGGCAAAAGCGGATTTCAGCCCGGCAGATTTAAAATTAACAGATTCCGCACTGCAGAATGCTGCGGTACAGAATTTTTCCGCGCAGAATGCATACGCCGAGAGTCAGCAGTATGCGTCATTCGATAAAAGGCAGAAGGAACATTTCCTTAATAAAGAAAAAATAGCAAGAAAAGCTGCGGAATATATTTCCGAAGGACAGGCCATTGCGCTGGATTCCGGTACGACCGCTCTGGAACTTGCAAGAGTGATCAAACACCGCTTTCATTCGCTGACGGTGGTGACCAATTCTCTTCCCGTAGCCGCTGAGCTGGCTGACGCGGAGGGGATTACACTGGTTCTGACAGGCGGCATTTATAATTCCGATGAAAAAGCGTTTACTTCTGATCTGGCAACACTTATCTTTTCCCGAATCAATATTGATATTCTGTTTCTCACAACCTGCGGAATATCAGTGGAGCGTGGAATTACGTATCAGAGAGTGGATGAAATCGTTGTTCAGGACCGGATGATGGAAGCATCCGGAAAAACCATTGTCATTGCGGACAGTTCCAAGATCGGAGTAAATTCCCTTGTCAAAATGTGCGGAATTGACCGGATTTCCATGATCATTACCGATTCCAATGCACCGGCAGAACAGATAAAAGCCCTGGAACAGGCAGGAGTTCAAGTTGTGATTTCTCAAGAAAGGAAGGAAACAGAAGATGAGTTTTCAGATGAATGATAGAAAGAACAGTCCCAGTATTCTCCTGGTTTCTGTTGATGCATTGAAACCGGAATTTGTATTTGAACAGGAAAGACTTGGTGTTCATTTACCCAATATTACACAGTACTTTGTTGAAAATGGCTTAACTGCACGGAATGGTATGAAGAGTGTATTCCCCACTTTTACATATCCCTGCCATCAGAGTATGATCACGGGAACCAATCCCGCCACCCACGGAACTGTCAACAACGGTATTTTCGATCCCACAGGCGAGCATCTGGGTGCATGGCACTGGTTCGCCAATAATAAAGTAAAGACACTGTGGGAAGCAGCGAAGGAAAACGGATACTGGTCTGCCAGCGTGGCATTCCCCACATCTGTAGGAGCAAAGGGAGATTTTATTGCTCCTGAATTCTGGTGGGATGGTTCTGAACTGGACAGCCGCTTCATCGATGCCGTTGCAAAGCCGCAGGGAATCATTCTGGAGATGGAACAGGAAATCGGACGCTATGCAGGCGGACTGGATCTGACTGATGCCGGTGATGCACAGAGAGGAAAAGCTGCTCTCTGGATGCTCCGCAATAAACTGGAGCCTGTTATTTTTGAAAAACCGTTCTTCATGTCTGCTTATTTTGCAAGTTTTGATGAAAGCGCTCATGTACACGGTGTATACAGCAAAGAAGCGGCAGCCAGCCTGGAAAAGATCGATACCATGCTGGGTGAATTGATTGCAGAAGCAAAGAGAATTACGGACGGCCATGTGATCATCTGTGTGGTATCCGATCACGGCTCTCTGGACAATACACACAATATTTCCCCCAACGTGCTGTTAAGAGAAGCAGGCCTGATCGAAGCGGATGAGCAGGGCCGTGTGACAGCATGGAAAGCTTTCAGCCAGCGTGCAGGCGGTACCTCCGAGATACGTATGGCCAATCCCGATGATGAAGAGGCTGCAAAGGCTCTGAAGACAGTGATGGAACAGCTGAAGGCAGATCCCGAAAGCGGTATTCTGGAGGTTCTGACGGGGGAAGAAGCAAGAAAACGCGGTGGTTTCCCGGAAGCTGCCTATGTCCTTGTATCGGAAAAAGGATATGAAATCCGTGATGATGTGGTTGGTGAATACTGCAGGACCCGTCTGACACAGAACGCGCAGCATGGCTACAGCGAAGAATTCCCGGAGATGAGAGCATCCTTTATGTTGACCGGTGAAGGTATTGAAAAAGGTAATATCGACAATGTGCGTCTGATCGATGTGGCTCCCACACTGGCAGGACGTATGGGATTTGTTCTGCCGGATGCAGAAGGCAGAGACCTGTTAAAATAAGGAGGCTGTATGAGTGCATTAGAATCCTTTTTCAGCAATGTGGCTGATACTCTGTGGGGGGACTGGCTGTTGTTTGCTCTGCTCGGTCTGGGGATTTTCTATACCGTGATGACAGGATTTGTCCAGATCAGGTGCTTTCCCCGGGTATGCAAAGGATTTCTGGATGGAATCAGAAAACGGGGCGATACGAAGGACGCCGGCAAATGTTCTTCCTATCAGGCTTTATGTACGGCTATTGCAAGCTGTGTGGGAAGCGGCAATATTGTAGGCGTTTCCACTGCAATTCTGTCAGGAGGTCCCGGCGCACTGTTCTGGATGTGGGTTGCAGCCTTCTTCGGCATGGCAACGAAATACGGAGAGATTATTCTGGGTATTCAGTACCGCGGACATGATGATAAAGGAAATATCGTGGGCGGCCCCATGTATTATATTGCTCATGGTCTGAAGCTGAAATGGGTCGGCGCGCTGGTTGCGGTTCTTCTGTTTATCCAGAATGCAGGCGCAACACTGATCCAGTCCAATACGATTTCACAGGTTTCAGGGGAAGCATTCAAGCTTCCTCATCTGGCAACCGGCCTGATTCTGGCCGTGCTCATGTCACTGGTTATCAGCGGCGGTTTTAAACGTCTGGTGCATGTGGCGGAAAAAATTGTTCCTGTCATGGCCGGACTGTATCTGATCTGCGGTCTGCTGGTTATATTTATGAATATCACACAGCTGCCGGGCGTAATCCAGTCGATTCTGCAGAGCGCATTTTCCCTGAAAGCAGGAGTGGGAGCGGCAGCAGGCCTTACCATGAAAGAAGCCATGCGTTTCGGTGTGGCCCGGGGATTATACTCCAATGAAGCAGGAGAAGGATCCGCAGCAGTTATCCATTCCTCTGCAGAGGTAGATCATCCTGTGCGTCAGGGTATGTTCGGCATCATGGAAGTATTTATTGATACCATCCTGATCTGCAGCACCACCGGCTTTACCATTCTGATTACCGGTGCCAATACGTATCATACCAATGCATCCACTCTGGCAGCAACTGCTTTCGGATCGGTATTTCCCGGTTTTCAGAATGTGATCTATGTCAGTCTGATGCTGTTTGCGGGAACATCCATTATGAGCCAGTGGTACTTCGGACATGTCAGTCTGACGTATCTGAAAAAACCCGGATGGGCAAATATTTACCGGATTGTATTTCCGTTTATCATTATTCTGGGAAGTATGAGTACCATCGATCTGGTGTGGTCTGTTCAGGACTGTGCGCTGGGTCTGCTTATCATTCCCAATATTCTGGCTTTGCTGGTTTTAAGCCCCGAAGTCAGACGACTTACGAAAGACTTTTTGTAACTGTTCAAAGCCAGACACCAGACAGTCGAGGTTGGCTCTGAACAGTCACGACTTTTTTAAATAATTCTGAGGAGAGAGAAAATGAGAGCTGAATTACAAAAATATATTGATACCATTCCCGCTGTGGCAGATGCCGCACAGTTAAAAGAAACTTTCTGGCTGAATGACCGCAAGGTTCCCGAAGCACAGCAGAACATCACGGAAGTTCATCCGGAACAGATCAAAGATGCCAGCGACAGACTGCTGCGTTTTGCGCCATATCTGAAAAAAGTGTTTCCCGAGCTGGAGGAAACAAACGGTATCATTGAATCCGAACTGAGAGAGATTCCTTCCATGAAAGAATTTCTGAAACGTGTATACGGTGCTGAAATTGAAGGAAAGATGATGCTGAAAATGGACAGCGACCTTCCCGTATCCGGTTCCGTTAAAGCAAGAGGCGGTATTTACGAGGTATTAAAACATGCGGAAGATCTGGCCATTGCAGCAGGTAAGCTGAAAGAAACAGATGATTACAGTATTCTGGCAGAGCCTGAATTTGTAAAATTCTTCGGACAGTACACCGTTCAGGTGGGCAGCACCGGCAATCTGGGCATGAGCATCGGTATTATGAGTGCAAAACTGGGATTTCATGTAATCGTACACATGTCAGCTGATGCAAAACAGTGGAAGAAGGATCTGCTGCGCAGCCGCGGAGTAGAGGTTATCGAGTATGCTGATGATTACTGTGCTGCCGTAACACAGGGCCGCATCAACTCCGATGCAGATCCCATGAGCTATTTCGTGGATGATGAAAATTCACAGAACCTGTTTATGGGCTACAGTGTAGCAGGAGAAAGACTGAAAGCACAGCTGGAAGAACAGAAAATCACAGTGGACAGCGATCACCCTCTGTTTGTTTATATTCCCTGCGGAATCGGCGGAGCACCCGGTGGTGTAACCTACGGAATCAAGCAGGTTTACGGAGACAATGTACACTGTTTCTTTACAGAACCCACCCACGCATGCTGCATGCTCATGGGTATGGCAACAGGACAGCACGACGGTGTCAGTGTTCAGGACTTCGGAATCGACGGAAGAACCGATGCCGACGGACTGGCAGTAGGCCGCCCCTCTGCTTTTGTGGGAAGAGTCATCGAGCCCATGCTGTCAGGGATTACAACCATCAGCGACTGCAAGCTGTATGATCTGATGCGCGGACTGCTGTCAGAAGAAGAGATTTTCATTGAACCCAGCTCCTGTGCGGCATTTGCGGCGCTGATCCGTCCGGAAGATATGAAGACCTATATTGAAAAACAGGGTCTGACCGACAAAATGGCTCATGCAACCCATATCGCATGGGCAACCGGCGGACGTATGGTACCGGAAGAAACAAGAGAAATTTACCTGAAAACACCCGGCTGTCTGAAGGAAGTATAATGAATTTTAAATTACTGGTTTTGGATATTGATGGTACGGTAACGAATTCCGATAAAAAGGTTTTGAAACAGACAAGGGATGCGGTCATACAGCTTCAGGAGAACGGAACACGCGTGGTGATTGCCTCGGGAAGACCTCCCCGCGGGGTATTTTCCATAGCGGAAAAGCTGGAATTTGGCAGATTCGGCAGTTACATTCTCGCATTTAACGGAGCACGGATCATCAATTTCGGAACCGGTGCCTGTGTGTATGAAAAGAAGCTTCCCGCATATATTCCCGTACGTCTGTGGAAGGATGCCCTGAAAAAGAAACTGGGCATGGTCACGTATACAGAGGATGCCATTGTGACGGGAACGGAAACGGATCCCTATATGATGCAGGAATCGGGAATCTGTCATATGCCCCTGGAATACCATGAGGATTTTTCAGAATATGTGAATTTTCCGGTGAACGGATGCCTTTTGACCGGCGAAGAACAGAAACTGGAAGCACTGGAACCGTTTTTCGAACGCAAATATTTTCACGAAACACAGATTTTCCACTCGGAACCCGGCTTTCTGGAAGTGGTACCGAAAAACGTGGACAAAGCTTACAGCTTGAAACATCTGCTGAACATTCTGGGCATAAAAAGAGAGGAAATGGTCTGCTGCGGAGACAGCTTCAATGACATTTCCATGATCCAATTTGCCGGCATGGGCGTCGCCATGGCCAATGCACAGACAAAGTTGAAAAACGTAGCTGACTACGTAACGGAACGCGACAATGATCATAACGGAATCGTTGAAGTTATCGAACGGTTTTTCTGATAGCAGGCGGGAAAAACAGCAATGAAAATGGCAGCAGCAATATAATCAGCCATATAAACAGAAATATGAAGAGCAATAGCAGTATTGAGAAGTTTTTTCGATACTGCTATTGCTTTTTTTATTGTTTTATAGTAAAGTTAGTTAAAACTAATTGAGTTAGAAATGGCTAACTACACGAAAGAACAGTTACAAACAATATAAAAACAGGAGGATGGAAAATATGAGTATTGTGATCGTAGGAGGTCATGACCGCATGGTCTGTCAGTATAAGAAGATCTGTAAGAATTACAAATGCAAAGCGAAGGTGTTTACGCAGATGACGGCGGATATGGACAAGCAGATGGGATCGCCGGACATGTTCATTCTGTTTACCGGTACCGTATCCCACAAAATGGTAAAATGCGCACTGGATCAGGCGAAAAACACCAATGCACAGGTG
>JAQYDI010000135.1 GCA_028724245.1 Lachnospiraceae bacterium | reverse complement strand
TCTACCAATCAGGTTCTTTTCGTTGTATAATGAGTTTGTCGTACAGGGTCACTTTCCTTTGTAATGGTTTGTGGTGAATTCATTATACATCAGAAAGCCCCTGTACGATATTTTTTTATTCAAAAAGTTGTAAACTGGTGTAAGGAGGAAATGTTATGAGAAGTAAAGGTGTATTAAAGAAAATCATGTGTGCAGCCCTTGCGGGCGTTATGGTATTTTCCATGACGGCATGCGGCGGCGGTTCCGGCTCTGATGACAGCAGCGAACCTATTAAAGTAGGTCTTCTGCATTCACTGACCGGTTCCATGGCTATCAGTGAAGTATCTGTAAGAGATGCCGAAGTACTGGCGATCAATGAGATCAACGAAGCAGGCGGCGTGCTTGGACGTCAGATCGAATATGTGGAAGAAGATGGTGCATCTGATCCTTCTACATTTGCCACAAAAGCAGAAAAACTGATCGTGGATGATGAGGTGGCTACGGTATTCGGCTGCTGGACGTCATCTTCCAGAAAGGCTGTAAAGTCGGTATTTGAAGATTATGAAAACCTGCTCTGGTATCCTGTACAGTATGAGGGCATGGAAGCTTCATCCAATATCATGTATATGGGCGCAGCGCCCAATCAGCAGATCGTCCCCGCCATTGAATATCTGGTTGAGCAGGGATATAAGAAATTTTTCCTGCTGGGTTCTGACTATGTATTCCCCAGAACAGCCAATATGATCATCAATGCGCAGTGCGAAGCAGCAGGTGTTGAGGTTGTAGGAGAGGAATATGCGGATATGGAACAGACCGATTTCTCATCCATCATTTCCAAAATTGAAGCAGCAAAGCCTGATGTGATCATCAATACACTGAATGGTACCGGCAACGTATCCTTCTTCAAACAGATGGCTGAAAAGAATTATACATCCGACGATATTATGACCATGTCTTTCTCCATTGCAGAAGAAGAGGTGGCAACCATCGGTGCCGATATTCTGAAAGGCCATATGGTTTCATGGAATTATTATATGACAACCGATACGGAAAGAAATAAAGAATTCGTAGAAGCATATCAGAAGGCTTACGGGGAAGACCGTGTAACCTCCGATCCGGCAGAAGCGGCATACGATGCGGTTTATATGTGGGCAGCAGCCTGTGAAAAGGCAGAGAGCACGGATGTGGAAGACATACTGGAAGCTGTAGATGGATTATCCATCGAAGCACCGGAAGGAACCATCACTGTAAATGGTGAAAATCATCACCTTTCCAAGACTGTCCGCATCGGTCAGATCAGTGAAGATGGAAAGATCAATGAAATTTATGCAACTGAAAATCCTGTAGAGCCCGATCCTTACCTGACAACATATGACTGGGCTGTAGAAGCAGGTGTTCAGCCCCTGGAATAAAAAAATGTTCCTGAATGCAGGCATTTACCGCACTTTTTGTGCAGATCTGCCTGACTCTGAACAGCAGCAAATGGCATACCGGGAGTCCGATGGCGGACTGCTTTGTATGCCATTTTGTGTGCTGAAATTAAAGTTGTTCATATCCGAGTTGTTATATCTGAGATGAAAGAGGTTAGTTTATGGTTGGTACATTGTTTAATGGTCTGAGTTTAAGCTCAATCATTCTTCTGACATCACTGGGCCTGGCAATTACCTTTGGCCTGATGCGGGTTATTAATATGGCTCACGGTGAGTTTCTGATGATAGGTGCTTATGTCACTTATATGGTTCAGCGCTTTTTTATCGGTTATCTGCCGGAGAGTGTGTTTGATCTGTATTATTTTGCAGCGATCATCGCTGCATTTGCTGTTACGTTCCTTTTCGGTGTACTTCTGGAAAAACTGGTTATTTCCCGGCTGTACGGCCGTGAAATAGACAGCCTGCTTGCTACATGGGGCATCAGTCTGATCCTGCAGCAGGCGGCAAGAACGATTTTCGGTACGCAGGGGGTTCTTGTTACTTCCCCCGGCTTTCTGAAAGGCGGTCTGACCATCGGAAAGACAACATTTTCCTACAATCGTCTGTTTATCCTGCTTCTGGTTGGTCTGTGCATGCTGATCGTGTGGTTTGTCATGTATAAATCAGGATTTGGTGCGCAGATGCGCGCCACCATGCAGAACCGTCCCATGGCACAGTGTATGGGTATCAATACCAGAAAAGTGGACAGTGTGACCTTCGGCATCGGTTCCGGTCTTGCCGGAATTGCAGGGTGTTCCGTAGCTCTGCTCGGTTCCATCGATTCCACTGTCGGACAGAGTTATATCGTAAATTCTTTTATGGCCGTTGTACTGGGCGGCGTGGGCAAGCTGCTGGGTACCGTATTCGGTTCCGGCATTATCGGTTTCGTCAGCATTCTGTTTGAGAAATTTACTTCGGCCTCCATTGCAAAGGCTATCGTGCTGATCATCATCATTATCTTCCTTCAGAAAAAACCTCAGGGTCTGTTTGTGGTAAGATCACGTTCACTGGATGAGTAAGGAGGAAAGTATTTATGGAACGGATTAAGAAAAACGGATATAATGTCTGCTTTGGCGTGATCGTGCTCATCCTCGGGGTGATGCCTCTGCTTCTGCAGGCTGATATGATAAAAAGTACTACTGTTTTATATCTGGCAAAATGCATGTGTTTTGCCATGGTTGCCATCGGGCTGGATCTGATCTGGGGCTATACGGGTATCCTCAGCCTGGGTCATGGACTTTATTTTGCACTGGGCGCTTACGGTATGGGCATGTACCTGAAGCTTCAGGCTACCGGCGGCAAAATCACGGATTTCATGCAGGTCGGCGGTCTGACAGAGCTGCCTGCTGTCTGGAGAATGTTCAAATATCTGCCCAACACGCTGATTTTCATGCTGCTGATCCCCGGAGCTCTGGCCGGGATTCTGGGATATTTTATTTTCAAGAGCCGTGTTAAGGGCGTATATTTCTCCATTATTTCACAGGCGCTTACCTGGGCGGCTTACTCGCTGTTTATTGCACTTTCACCCTATACCAACGGAAATGTGGGTATTACGGAGATCAAATCTTTATTCGGCAGCATCAAAGGACCGAAAAATCAGGGGAATCTGATTGCTTTGTTTTACGTGACACTGCTCATGCTGGTTCTGATCTATGCCCTTTCCCGTTTTCTGGTTACAAGAAAATTCGGTAAACTGCTGATCGCCATCCGCGACGGGGAGAACCGGACTTATTTCTCAGGATACTGTGTAAGCCGCTATAAAAATGTGGTTTACATCCTGTCCGCCGTATATGCGGCGCTGGCCGGTGCATTATTTGTCAATCTGAACGGTTCCATTACTCCTACGCAGATGACCATATCCGCATCGGTTACCATGGTAATCTGGGTTGCCATCGGCGGACGCGGTACGCTGATCGGTGCAGTCATCGGCGCATTTCTGGTTAATCTGTGTGAATACAACCTGAGCTCCGGTTCACTGGTTGAGATCTGGCAGTATATTATCGGTGCATTGTTTGTAATTGTAATTCTGTTTTTCAAGGGCGGCATCGTGGGCATCGTAACTGATCAGATTCCCGCACTGATCCGCAGAAAAAACAGAAAAAGCGGCAAAGAAGAAGCATAGGGAAGGAGAATGGATGCAATGAATGAGAATTACAGGAAAAATAATGTTGTTCTGGAAATCAAGGGCATTGGCGTTACCTTCGACGGTTTTCATGCTTTGACAGACGTCAATATTGATGTGAAACGCAATACCGTGCATTTCTTCATCGGACCAAACGGTGCCGGCAAAACGACTCTGCTGGATATCATCTGCGCGAAAACAAAGCCGACGCAGGGAAATGTATTCTATTATCCTGATAAAGCGCGTCAGCAGAAAATCCGTCTCACCGGGATGAAGGAATATAAGATCGTTACGGAGGGGATCGGCAGGAAATTTCAGGTGCCTTCTGTCTTTGTCAACCTGACTGTACTGGACAATATGATTTTATCCTTGAAGGGACACAAAGGCGTATGGGATTCCATTTTCTTCAAACCGTCAGCAGAGCAGCTGCAGCTGATCGACGATACCCTGAAACGGGTTGGTCTGGAGAACAGGAAGGAGATCAAAGCCGGCTCTCTGGCTCACGGGGAAAAACAGTGGCTGGAGATTGCCATGCAGCTGGTTCAGAAGCCCAATATTATCATGCTGGATGAGCCTGCGGCCGGTATGGGAAAGCCGGAAACCTTTAAAACAGGTGAGATTTTAAAGGAAATCAAAAAGGACTGCACGGTTATCGTGGTGGAACATGATATGGATTTTGTAAAACAGGTAGCGGATACGGTTACCGTTCTTCATGAAGGCAGGGTTCTCATGGAGGGAAATATTCACGATGTACTGGCGGATGAAACCGTACAGGCGGTATATCTGGGCAGAGGAGGCGAACGCAATGCTTAAAATAAAAGGAATGGATTCGTACTATGGTGAGAGCCGTGTCATCGAGGGCCTGGATCTGAATGTGGAAAAAGGAAAAATCACCTGTCTGATCGGAAGAAACGGTGTGGGAAAAAGCACCACGCTGAAAAGTATTATGGGAATTGTAAAAACACCTGAAGGAAGCATTTCACTGGATGGTCAGGAGATTATCCGGATGAAAACATATGACAGGGCAAAGCTGGGCATCGGTTATGTTCCTCAGGGCAGGGATATTTTCGGTCAGATGACTGTACAGGAAAATCTGGAACTGGGTCTGCAGGCAGCAGGCGGAAAGGGAAAAGTCCCGGATTATATCTACGACCTGTTTCCCATACTGCCGAAATTTGCCAAAAGAAAGGGCGGGGATCTGTCGGGAGGACAGCAGCAGCAGCTGGCGATTGCCAGAGCACTGGTGGCAGAACCCAAGATCCTGATCCTGGATGAACCGACAGAAGGTATACAGCCTTCCGTCATTCAGGATATCGGTGATGTTCTGCGCAAAATTAATGAAATGCGCGGGCTGACCATACTGATCGTGGAGCAGTATCTGGATTTTGTACTGGGGATTTCCGATTATCTGTATGTTATGGAACACGGAGAAATCATCATGCAGGGTGAAACGGCGAAGCTGGATGCAGCGCAGGTACAGAAAGTCATGACAGACTGACAGGGGACGCAGCGGAAAGGATATATATGTGATATGATTTGCGACAAGATTCTGGGAAATATTTCGGAAGAGAGGTTTCACGGGTTTCATATAGATTTTGTAGATATCGAATGGTATGAAGCATTTAAAAAGCTTCATAAAAAAGTTACTTTCGGAGGCGCGGAAATCGGTATCCGGCTGGGCAATGACATTCTGGTCAGAGGACTGCGGCAGGGAGATGTACTCTGGTGTGGAGACGGCGAAGTTATTGCTGTCAATATACCGGAAGCGGAGATGATCGTGGTGGATGTGCAGCCGGACCATCCGCAGATGATTCCCAAAGTATGCTATGAAATCGGGAACCGTCATGCGGCGCTGCTGTATGGCGATACACCTTATCAGTTTATTACACCTTATAACGAACCGACCTTTGAAATGCTCGGTAAGCTTCACGGAGTCAGTGTGAGAAAAGAAAAACAGAAAATGGATTTTGACAAAAGGATTTCTGCTTCGATCAATGCACACACACATTGAGGAAATGGGGAATATTAAGATGATGAGGGAGAGGAAGGAGAAGAGGATATGAAGGATTTTCTGCTGCTTCAGATAAATGATGCGCTGTTTCCGGTGGGAGGCTATTCTCATTCCTACGGTCTGGAGACATATATTCAGAAAAATCTGGTGTATGACAGGAAATCGGCACTGGATTATGTACGGAAATATACGGGAAACAGCCTTTTGCACGGAGATCTGCTGGCGGCAAAGCTGGCATGGGAAATCTGTCAGGGTGAGCAGGAATCGGTGATGGAACAGCTGCAGAGGCTGGATCAGGTGATTACAGCTTCCCGACTTCCTTTTGAACTGCGTCAGGCCAGTGAGAAAATCGCTTCGCGTTTTCTGAAGACGCTTCTCAAACTTCCCATTGATTACAGTCAACCATGGTTTAAACTGTACGGGGCGGCAAAAGAACCGTTTTGGAAGAAAAACTACGCGGTGGCCTATGGCGTTTTCTGTGCCGGTGCAGGGCTGGGGCTTGACGAATCACTGTCTCACCTGCTGTACGCACAGACCTCCGCGCTGGTTACCAATTGTGTAAAAACGATTCCCTTAAGTCAGACAGATGGACAGCAGATCCTGTATGAATGTCTGAAAACCTCTGACAGGCTTCTGGAACGGGTAAAGGGAATGGGTATGGATGATTATGCCGTTTCCCTGCCGGGAGCCGATATCAGAAGCATGCAGCATGAAGCGTTGTATTCGAGGCTGTATATGTCATAATAACTGTATTATCATAATAATACAAAAAACAAAAATACAGCTGTTCAGAGCCGGGCAGAAGAAATACACCGTGTTTTCGAGACTGGTTCTGAACAGTTGCCGGAAAATAAAATGGAGGGGAAAGTATGAGCTACGTAAAGGTGGGTGTGGCAGGTCCGGTTGGTTCCGGCAAAACCGCCCTGATTGAGATTTTAACAAGAAAGCTGGCAAAGGAATACAGCATCGGGGTAATTACCAATGATATTTATACACAGGAAGATGCGGAATTTCTTTGTAAAAACAGTGTGCTGCCCCGGGAGCGGATCATCGGTGTGGAAACAGGAGGCTGCCCCCATACAGCCATCCGCGAGGATGCTTCCATGAATCTGGAAGCGGTTGATGAGCTGCTTGATCAATTCCCTGATATTGAACTGCTGTTTATCGAAAGCGGGGGGGATAATCTGTCGGCAACCTTCAGCCCGGAATTGGCGGATGCTACGATTTTTGTTATCGACGTGGCAGAAGGAGATAAGATTCCCAGAAAAGGCGGCCCCGGTATTACGCGTTCCGACCTTCTGGTCATCAATAAAACGGATCTGGCACCCATGGTGGGGGCGGATCTGTCAGTTATGGAACGGGATTCGAAAAAAATGCGCGGAAACAGGCCGTTTGTATTTACAAATATCCGCGGCGATGAAGGAATCGATAAGGTGATCGACTGGCTGAAAAAGGATGTACTTATGGAGGATCTGAAATAGTATATGGATGAAAAGCAGGAGAACTCCGGGGAAAAGCGATTTGATGAAAAATATTGTGATGAAAAATATTGCGGTGAAAACAGTTTCGGCAGAACTTCACGGGTATGGATCCGGACAGAAAAATCCGGTGGCTCCACGGAACTTGCAGATGTATATTTTACAGCGCCTTTTAAGGTAATGCGTCCGTTTGCCGGAGAAAATGGCTGGAAAGAGATCATGATCATGTCCGTTTCGGCCGGAACCATGGCCGGAGACAGACAGCAGTACCAACTGGAAATCGGGCCGGGAAGCCGTGTGGAGATTACTTCACAGGCATATGAAAAAATCCACCGTATGAAAGAAGGATTTGCGGAAAGAGAAACGAAGATCACCGTAGGACGGGATGCAGTTCTGTATTATCGTCCCCAGCCGGTGATTCCCTTTGCCGGTTCAGACTTCCGCAGCCGTACGGAGATTCATCTTCAGGGAGCAGATTCCCGCCTGATCATGAGCGATATACTCTGTCCCGGACGGTCTGCCATGGGAGAACACTTTGCATACCGGTATTACAGCAATCTGGTTGAGATCTATAAAAGAAACAGCGAAAATCCGGAAGCAGGTGAAGGAGAACGACAGAAAGAGAAGGCACTGGAAGCAGATCGGGAATATTTGTATTATCGAGATAATACAAAATATGAACCATGCGGAAATGAAACGGACATGACCGGATTCGGCATGTATGAAGGATACGGATATCTGCTGAATCTGCTGTTTTGCAACATATCTGTTAATAAGGAAGCGATGGATCAAATACGGGAAATGCTTGAGGCCGCTGAAAATGAACAGATCACAGGCGGGTGCAGCCGTACATGGGACGGCGATCTGGTGGTTCGCGCACTGGGGATGCAGGCGGAAAAACTGGAGAAACTGTCAGAACAGATCGTGAAAGAGGTGATGGGGAACGTGGGGCTGGCGCAGTAAAAAACATTATCGGCTTTTTTATCGGCTTTTTTATCGGCTTTTTTATTGGCTTTTTTTATCGGCTTTTGAAATGGACGGATTCAGAGTATATCATTTTTTGTCTCACATGAAAACACATAAAATTTAATCTCCTTCTTTTTTTGTACATTAATTATGTGACAAAATTAACTGAAAATTTGTAAAAACCGGAACTGTTTCAGCAAAAATCTTGTTTTTGTTTGAATAAAGTGATACACTCCTTGTTTGTAATTAAAGAAATATAAAATTTTTCTAAAAATTTTATGAATTTGTAACTGTTCAGAGCCACATAGTGTTTTCAAGGCTGTCTTTGAACAGTTACATGAATTTTTAGTACTTACAAGGAGAGATTTACGATGAATGGTTTAATTATGATGCTGATTGCCATCGTTGTACTGGGTGCTGGTTACCTGGTTTACGGACGCTGGCTGGCAAAGACCTGGGGTATTGATCCCAACGCAAAGACTCCGGCTTATGAACTGCGCGACGGCGTTGATTATGAACCGGCTGACACACAGGTTGTTTTTGGTCATCAGTTTGCTTCGATTGCAGGTGCAGGCCCGATCAACGGACCGATTCAGGCAGCTGTTTTCGGCTGGGTGCCTGTACTGTTATGGCTGCTGATCGGCGGCGTTTTCTTCGGTGCTGTACAGGACTTCTCAGCCATGTATGCATCTGTTAAGAATAAAGGCCGTACAATCGGTTATATCATTGAAGAATATATCGGTAAGCTGGGCAAGAAGCTGTTCCTGTTGTTCTGCTGGCTGTTCTGTATTCTGGTTGTAGCTGCATTTGCCGATGTTGTAGATGGTACTTTCATGGGATTTGCTGAAGATGGTTCCAAAATCGCAGCAAACGGTTCTGTTGCCATGACTTCTGCTTTATTTATTGTGGAAGCAGTTGCTCTGGGATTTATCCTTCGTTATGCAAAGCTGGGCAAGGCTCTGAACACGATTCTGGCAGTTGTTCTGCTGGTTGCAGGTGTTGTGATCGGTCTAAACTGCCCCATTTTCATTGCAAAGAGCACATGGCAGATTATCGTATTCCTTTATATCGCAGTGGCTTCCGTTGTGCCTGTGTGGGCTCTGCTGCAGCCTCGTGATTACCTGAACAGTTATCTGCTGGTTATCATGATCGTGATGGCGGTGATCGGTGTACTGTTTACCAACCCCACCATCAATCTGCCTGCATTTACAAACTTCTATGTAGAGGGAACAGGTTCCATGTTCCCGATTCTGTTTGTAACTATCGCATGCGGTGCTGTTTCCGGTTTCCATTCACTGGTTTCCTCAGGTACGGCATCCAAGCAGATCAACAATGAAAAAGCTATGCTACCCGTATCTTTCGGTGCCATGCTTCTGGAATCCATGCTGGGTGTTATTTCCCTGATTGCGGTAGCAAGCTTTGCAACCGGTGCAGCAGCTGAAGCAGGTTATACAACACCGCCTCAGATCTTTGCAGGTGCAATTGCCAACTTCATGGAAACTCTGGGCCTGCCTCACAATGTAATTTTCACACTGATCAATCTGGCCGTATCCGCATTTGCACTGACCAGTCTGGACTCTGTTGCACGTATCGGACGTATGTCTTTCCAGGAACTGTTCCTGGATGCATCCATCGACGATGACAACATGGAGCCCTGGAGAAAAGTCGTTACCAGCAAATATTTCTCAACTATTATCACTCTGGTTCTGGCTTATATCCTTGCAAAAGCAGGTTATGCAAATATCTGGCCTCTGTTCGGTTCCGCAAATCAGCTGTTATCCGCACTGGCACTGATCGCCTGCGCTGTTTACTTCAAAAAGACAAACCGCAAGGGCTGGATGCTGTGGATTCCCATGCTGATCATGCTCTGCGTAACCATGACAGCTCTGGTTCAGAAGATCATCGCTCTGGTAGCAGCTCCCACAGCAGGCAACCTGCTGCAGCTGGCATTTGCCGTAGCACTGATGATCCTTGGTGTAATCGTAGCAATCCAGGGTCTGAAGAAGCTGTTCCTGGAAAAGGAAGAAGCTTAGAAAATATCCAGTGTTTTTGAAACCGGTAATTAGTTTCAATCATATTGGATCTGAACAATAATATATTGCGTATTATATAGACGGGATATCCCGCACCGGGCTGTATTGGCCTGATGCGGGATATCCCGTTTTGCAGTTATTGGTTCAGATATTTATTCCTTATATTCTTCAATGATTTTCACACCCCACGGGGACAGCTTCAGCGCTGCCTGATTTACCACAGGTGTTTCTGTCAGCAGTTCCGTACCGTTTTCATAAAGCCAGCGTACTTCCTGTTCATCGGCGGAGTAGTTGAAGAGATATTTAATGTTCTTTCCCAGGTCATTGGTTCCTTTCCGCATGATAACCGGATAGCTGTATGAAGGGATGTCAATGCGGGCTTCCAAAAGTGCATCCTTCAGTATGGCATTCAGGGTTTCTCCGTCGGTCATGCAGCCGATGTATACGGCGGTGCCTTTTCCGAAACGGTTTTTTGTGACTGCGGCGTAATCCTTCCAGTTGTAATGATCGTAGGATGCAAGAACTTCTGCGCCTTCCGGTATCAGTAATTCCATAAATATTTCTGCCTGTGCATGGGGATTTTCACCGATTATGCTGCCGGACAGACCCACATTTTTCGGGAATGTAAACTGATGATAGGTTACGCCGAAGCAGCTGTTCAGAATATGAGGCTGTACTTCATGGCTTACTTTAACATATTCGTTGGCAAATGCCGTTTTGAAGGTGGCAACCAGCGTTCCGCCGTCCGCGGTATACTGTTTCAGCTTTTCCAGAAGGGAGTCGGGTGCTGCGTAAAGGGCCGGTACAAAAATCGCTTTGTACCGGTTGAGGTTTTCCGACTCCGGCCATATAAAATCACATTCGATATTCATACGGTACAGGGCATCATAGAGCCGGCGCACCACGTCATTGTATCCGATGCCGCTGTTTCCGGCTGCCGTAGCTTCTATACCGAACCATTTTAAAGCGGTGAGCGCTTCATTGCTTACCAGAATTGCCGCTTCATTGTTCTTTTTCAGGTTGACCAGATGGCTGCCGAGCTTTGAAAATTCACGGCCGATGACGCAGGCCTCCCGGTAGGCGGCATTTTCCTCGAAATCATGGCTTAACAGTCCTTTCCAGTATGTTTCGAAAGAATTATGGATGGAATGCCAGTGCCAGTACATAACGCTGTTGGAGCCGGAGGCAAGGTGGCTGTAGGCCTGCTGTCTGAGCTGTCCTTTGTAGGGGGTCCAGCCCGGAAATCCCTGAGCTTCCGTTTCAAGAACCAGATAGTTGCTTTGCTTCAGGGATCTTGTCATATCGCCGCCGAATGCGATCTCCGCACCGGTCAGTTCATCCTGCGACGGATGGTAAATATCCACACCTGCAATGGTCAGGCACTGTGATGCATGGTAATGGTTCACATCAGGCTGAACACCGTAGGAATATCCTCGCCATTCAAAATCAAGATTATGTGTGATAAACTGATCCTTTCTGCGGTATTCATTTACAATAGATGCCTGCCAGCTTAAAAAGTCGTCCACCAGCGTCCTCTGGAATTTTTCAAACTCTGCGCCGAGGCTTCCGTTGATGGTGCCGCGCACATCCGGGAAATCCTCCCACGCATTGATCCGGTTGCTCCAGTAATCCAGACCGAATTCGTAATTCATGGCATCCAGATCATCATTGAATTTCTTTCTCAGGTATTTTACAAATTTCTCCTGTACATTTTTTCCGGCGGTGCCGTAATATTTTGTCTCATTGTCTATCTGAAAACCGATGACACATTTCCTGTGTGCGGTGCGTTTCATCAGTTCCCGGATGATGCGTTCTGCATAAAAAAGATACACCGGATGGGTGATATCCATGATCTGGCGCGCCCCGTAAATGCCCCTTCCCTTTACGGTTTCGGCAATAACATCAGGGTGCGACTTCACCATCCATGTGGGAACCGCATAGGTAGGTGTCCCGATGATCACATGGATCCCGGCTTCCTCCATCGCATCCATAACCCGTTCCACATGGGAAAAATTAAAAACGCCCTCCTGCGGCTCACAGGTACTCCATGTTGACTCTGCAATTCTAACCGTATTGATCCCGGCCTTTTTCATCATGGCAACATCCTTATCCAGACGGTCATAGGGCATATATTCATCATAATATGCCGCACCAAAAAGAAGTTCCTTCATCAGTTTGCACTCTCCTTATCCGATTGTATAATCAGCAGTCTTCGTAAAAACAGTATAAGGTAAATGGCAGGATTGCACAACTGCCGTCTTAACACAATTTTAATATCAGAACCAAAACTCTAACACACATTTCATAAAAACCGTGAAATACTTAAAACAAAGTAACTGTTCAGAGCCAATTTCGAAAACACATGAAAACGACAGGAACAAAACCGGATGGAGGTGCATTCTGTGAAAATAATTTTATTAACAGCCGTAACAGCAGCTGTTCTCATATACATCGATACCATAATGAAAAAGGTAGATGCATTTCTGGAAAAAAATCAGGAGGAGGATGCTGTTCAGACTTCGGGCGGGGAAAGTAAAAATTGTGAGGCAGAAGGACTGTGATATCCTGTACGGGGACCCGCTTTCGCTCAGGTGAAAACGCAGCGGTACTAAATTCGCAGTCCTTCATATGAAGACCTGCTCATTAAGTGCCGGCGTTTTCAATGGTCCCCTTAACAGGATACCACAGTCTTTCTGCCGCCACAGGTTGTTTCATCCCGCCAGAAAGAAGATCAGAACAGTATGGGAGAGATAGACGAAAAATATGCCTGCCGCGTAGATGGATTCAGTACCGGAAGAGAACGGTGAAAAAGATGTTTGTTGTGCAGAACAGATCGATCCGCGCCGGATACCATGGTCATTCCGCCTCACCCCCTTCTCACCTCAGGCCGAAGTCCGAACAGTAACATCCCACTACTTTTTCTTGTGGATTTTGTGTTTCCGTGATAATATCTCATTAAAAAGCAGTATCAGCAGGCAGGTGAGGTTTATGGCGGAGTCTTCAGAACATATTCTGGTCTGCCTTTCCTCTGCTCCGTCCAATGAGCGGATCGTTCGTACGGCGGCGCGGATGGCAAAGGCTTTTGATTGTCAGTTTACGGCTCTTTTTGTGGAGACACCGGATTTTCATGCGCAGACGGCGGAGAATAAAAGACGTCTGCAGGAGAACAGCAGTCTGGCGGAACGGCTGGGCGCGCATATTGAGACGGCTTACGGAGATGATGTTCCGTATCAGATTTCTGAATTTGCCCGTTTATCGGGGGTTACTTCCATTGTGCTGGGCAGCAGCGTTGTGACACGGAAACATTTGCTGAGAAAGCCTACGCTGACGGAGCAGTTGATTGCGTATGCGCCGGGGATCGATATTCACATCATACCGGATTACAGTACGGATGCGAATTACCGGGCGCGGAAAGCAAGGACGAATCAGAAACTTGATATTCTGTCAAATGTGGTAAAAAGCATCAGTGTACTTCTGGGTGCGACGGCTCTCAGCCTGATTTTTTATAATCTGGGTTTTACCAATGCCAATATTATCATGGTATATATTCTGGGAGTGCTGCTGACTTCGGTTGTCACATCCAATCAGGTTTACAGCCTGATTTCTTCTGTGGCCAGTGTATTTATATTCAATTATCTGTTTACGACGCCGCGTTTTACGCTGACGGCCTATGAAACGGGGTATCCGGTCACGTTTGTGGTAATGTTCCTCACCGCATTTATAACGGGCACATTTGCCATGCGGTACAAGGAACAGGCGAAGCAGTCCGCAAGGATCGCCTATCGGACAAGAATTCTTTTTGATACGGATCAGCTGCTTTCCAGAGCGGAAAATAAGGACGAGATTCTGAATGCCGCAGCGGAGCAGATGATCAAGCTGCTTGGGCGGAACATGGTGATCTTTGAGGTTAATAAAGGAGAATTGTCTGCGCCTCGTCTGTTCCGGGCTGCTTCGGATGCCGGGAAAAATACGGAAAACCTTCAGGATGCGGAAAATCAGATCGGCTATGATATGCAGGCCGAAATGCCGGTTGTAAAATGGGTGATGGAGCACAACCATTCCGCCGGTGCAGCGACCGATATGATGTCCGATTCACGATATCTGTATCTGGCTCTTCGTGTTAATGAGAGGGTTTACGGCGTGGTGGGAATCGAGGCGGAGGACAATCCGCTGGATGCATCGGATCACGGAATCCTGCTTTCTATTCTGGGCGAGTGTGCACTGGCGCTGGAGAATGAAAAAAATGCCCGGGAGAAGGAGGCGGCCATGGTAATGGCGGAAAATGAACGGCTGCGGGCGAATCTGCTGCGGACAATTTCACATGATCTGCGGACGCCGCTGACGACCATTTCCGGAAATGCCAGCAATCTGTTAAGCAACGGCAGCAGTTTTGATGAGGAAACAAAGCAGCAGCTGTATTCCGATATCTATGATGATTCCATGTGGCTGATCAATCTGGTTGAGAATCTTTTATCAGCGACACGGATTGAAGAAGGACGCATGACACTGCGCACCACCACGGAGCTTTTAAGTGATATCGTGGAGGAGGCCATGCATCACATCAGCAGGAAGGCCGCCGGACATAAGCTTTCGGTGGAGTATGAGGATGATCTTATGCTGGTTCAGGCCGATGCAAAGCTGGTGGTGCAGGTGATTACGAACATTGTGGACAATGCGGTGAAATATACACCGCCCGGGTCGTCCATCCGGATCAGCACACGAAGAATCGGAGAAACTGCGGAAATCCGTATCGCCGACAACGGCGGCGGGATTCCGGACGAAGAGAAGACAAGGATTTTTGATAAATTTTACTGCGGAGAAAACAGGATTGCGGATAACCGCCGCAGTCTGGGGTTGGGGCTGTACCTTTGCAGGGCTATTGTGGAGGCTCACGGAGGCACGATCCGTGTGACGGATAATCAGCCCGGAGGCGCTGTTTTTGCCTTTACTCTTCCGTTTAAGGAGGTTAGACTGAATGAGCAGAATCACGATACTTGTGGTTGAGGACGATGCGCCTGTGCGCAATCTGATTACAACTACGTTGAAAGCACACGATTACCGCTATATTACGGCGGCTACCGGCGAGGGAGCGGTTATGGAGACGGCTTCTCACAACCCGGATGTGATATTTCTGGATCTGGGCCTGCCGGATATTGACGGCGTGGAAGTCATACGCCGGATCCGTACATGGTCCAATATTCCCATTATTGTAATCAGCGCAAGAAGTGAGGATACGGATAAAATTGATGCTCTTGATGCGGGAGCCGATGATTATCTGACGAAGCCATTTTCGGTGGAAGAGCTGCTGGCAAGGCTTCGGGTTACCCAGCGCCGGCTTGCACTGATGCAGAATAACAACAATGCGCAGCAGGCCGTATTTATCAACGGCCAGCTGCGCATAGATTATGCGGCAGGCTGTGCATTTCTGGGAGAAGAGGAACTTCACCTCACACCCATTGAATATAAGCTTCTGTGTCTGCTGGCCCGCAATACGGGCAAGGTGCTGACCCACAAATTTATTACCCAGAGCATCTGGGGAAGCAGCTGGGAAAATGATGTAGCGTCCCTCAGGGTATTTATGGCCACACTGCGCAAAAAGCTGGAAAGTGCGCCGGACTCCCCGCAATACATCCAGACCCATATCGGAATCGGGTACCGGATGCTGAAAATTGAGTAATTATGCGGATACTTACAGTTCTTCCCCGTTTGTTTCAATGACATGTTTGTACCAGCTGAAGGATTTCTTCTTATAGCGTTTTCCGTCGCCGGTGCCGTCATCATTTTTGTCCACGTATATGAAGCCGTAGCGTTTTTTCAGTTCTCCTGTGGTGAAGGAAACCAGATCGATGCATCCCCAGGGGGTGTATCCCATCAGTTCCACACCATCATGGAGAACTGCTTTTTTCATTTCTTCAATGTGAGCTTTCAGATAGTCGATCCGGTAACTGTCGTCACAGGTTTTATCCTCGTTCAGGATATCGATGGCGCCGAAGCCGTTTTCTACGATGAACAGCGGGATTTCGTAGCGCTCATACAGAAGATTCAGAGCGTAGCGCAGACCCACGGGGTCGATCTGCCAGCCCCAGTCACTGGCTTTGACGTAGGGATTTTTTACGGAATGCGGGTTGCTTCCGTCGGTGCTTTCGGAGGTATCATTGCAGACATCAGCCTTTACTGCGTTGGTCATGTAGTAGCTGAAGCCCAGATAATCCACCTTTCCTTCTGCAAGAATGTCCAGATCGCCGGGTTCCATATGGATGTTATAACCTTCCCGTTCCCATTCCTTCCATGTATAGGCGGGATAATGGCCGCGCACATGGGTGTCGGCAAAATGGAACCGCTCGTGCATGCATTCATTTGCCAGCATGATATCGTCGGGATTGCAGGAATAAGGATAAAAAGGTACAAAGGAGCACATGCAGCCGATCTGCATGTCAGGATTGATCTCATGTCCTTTTTTCACAACGAGGGCGCTGGCAACCAGTTCATTGTGAGCAACCTGATACATGGCTTCCTTTTTGTTTTTAAATCCGGAGAAACGGACGCCGGAGTTGGTCCATCCGAAAATGTCGTTGTCTGTGTTGCTCTGGTTGTTGATCTCATTGAAGGTCATCCAGTATTTTACTTTGTTTTTGTAACGTTCCATAACGGTCACGGCGTAGTGAACAAAGAAATCGATGACTTTCCGGTTCATCCATCCGCCGTATTCTTTTGCCAGGTGGTAGGGCATTTCGAAATGACTTAAGGTAATAACCGGTTCGATGTTGTATTTCAGCAGCTCGTCAAACAGGTCATCGTAAAATTTCAGGCCTTCTTCGTTGGGCTCTGTTTCGTCGCCGTTGGGAAAAATACGGGTCCACGCGATGCTGGTACGGAAGCATTTGAAGCCCATTTCCGCAAACAGGGCAATGTCTTCTTTGTAATTTCCGTAGAAATCGATGGCTTCATGGTTGGGATAATATTCACCGGGAAGTACACCGTCGGTGATCCTTCTGGCAACGCCGTGAGCGCCGCCGGTCAGTACATCGGATACACTGGGGCCTTTGCCGCCTTTATTCCAGCCGCCTTCCAGCTGATGGGCAGCTACGGCGCCGCCCCATAAAAAGTTTTCAGGAAGTCTGTTCTGTGTCATGATAAATCCTCCATAAACGGACCATTTATTTTACAACGATCATCTCATCGCCGTGGTTTACACTGCCTTCTGCGCATATGGCGATACTGGAGAAATCGTCGGGGTTTGTGATGATAACGGGTGTGGTCAGCGGGCAGCCGGCTGCTTTGATTGCTTCAGCGTCAAATTCCAGCAGCAGATCGCCTGCTTTTACTCTGGAACCAACAGAGGTCTTAACGGTAAAAGGAGCGCCGTTTAATTTAACGGTATCGATACCCACATGGATCAGCAGTTCCATGCCGTTGTCTGTTGTCAGGCCGATGGCATGTTTTGTATCGAAAATGCTTTCTACCTTTGCATCGACGGGAGCGTATACCTTGTTATCTGCAGGTTCTACGGCAGCGCCTTCTCCCAGCGCACCGCAGGAAAATACTTCGTCTGCAACTTCTGACAGGGGAATAACTTTACCTGTCATGGGAGCTTTTACGGAAACGGGAGTTTTTGCAGAAACGGGAGCTTCAGCGGCTGCAGAAACGTTCGCAGGAGCTTTTGCAGCGGCAGTTTCCATACCGGAGACAGCTTCTGCATCAGCAGGAGTTTCGCAAACAGCGGGTACCGGATCTTCAAAACCAACGATCTGAACCAGCACGATGGCACCGATAATGGCAACGGCAGCGCCGATCAGTTCACCGATGAAGGCCATGGGGAATACCTGAGCAGTGGAGTCAACGGGGTACAGAGCATTTACAACAGTCAGTACGCCGGGCAGACCTGCGTAGGTATAATATACAGCATGGAAAAGGCTTGCTGTTACAGCGCCGGCAGCACCTGCGATACAGCCGCAGATGAAAGGTTTTTTCAGTCTCAGGGTTACACCGTAGATGGCAGGCTCGGTGATACCGAAGATACCGGTCACACCTGCAGACAGGGCAACACCCTTGAATTCTTTATTTCTGGATTTAATAAATACACCGAAAGCAGCGGCCATCTGAGCCATAACGGCCATGGTCTGGTAAGCCTGGAAGGTATCGAAGCCCTGATTTGCAAAGTTGGCAAGAACGACGGGTGTAATACCCCAGTGAACACCGAAAATAACGATTACCTGCCATACACCGCCGATGACTGCGGCTGCAAGAGCCGGTGCGAAGTTGTAGATGGCGTTGTAGCCATTTGCAATACCATTTGCCAGTAAGGTGGACAGCGGTCCGATGAGCAGAACGGTCAGGGGAACCATGACGATCAGACAGATGAAAGGTGTAAACAGCGCTTTCAGTGCATCGGGCAGCTTCTTCTGTACAAAACGTTCCAGATAGGAAAGGATCCATACCAGGAACAGAGGCGGCAGAACGGAGGATGTGTAGGTGGTTTCAGAAAGTTTGAAACACAGGAAATTGATGACTTCTCCATCTGCGACACGTCCTGCCAGCGCGGACAGGTCGGGATTGACCAGAGCACAGCAGCAGACCAGTGCGATAAAAGTATTGCATTTAAAATGTTTGGATGCGGTTACAGCGATGAAGATGGGCAGGAATGTGAAAGGTGTCCATGACATCAGACTTAACAGGGAATAAGTACCTGTGTTTGCAAAGGAAGGAGCGAACATGGTGACAATGATCAGTACACCCTGTAAAATACCGGCAGCGGCAAGGATATAGATGAAAGGTGCAAATACGGCCGACATGGTAGCGATAACACGGTTTAAAACGCTCTGTTTCTGCTCGGGCATGTCACTTTGCTTTTCATCCAGATGAAGTTCTTTTGCAACAACATCAAATACATCACCTACGTGGGTTCCGATAACAACCTGGAACTGCCCGCCGTTTTCAACAACGGTAATGACACCGGTCATGGATGCGATTTTATCATGGGCATCCGCAGGGGTTTCCTTCAGTACAAGGCGAAGTCTGGTGGCGCAGCGTGCTGCATTCACAATATTCTCTTCGCCGCCTACAGCTACAATAATGTCTTTGGCAAGTTTCGTATAATCTCTTACCTGAGCCATATCTGTGGTCCTCTCTTTCTTGAATTTCTTGAAAATCTTCTTGCTATGTCAGGGATGATTCGTTGATCTGTATCCGGAACGAATCTTTTTTCCGGTAAAATTATCCGGTTTGTTTCGCGATTTTGCTTCCTGATGGGTATACTATATGCAGTATTTCTGTAAATTGCAAGATTTGGAGCCGATACTGGTTGCATGTTTCACAGGTTCTT
>JAQYDI010000134.1 GCA_028724245.1 Lachnospiraceae bacterium | reverse complement strand
AAATCGTTATTTTGTTAGCTGAAATATTGAATTTTCAAGGTGCGAAGCCCATTTTGGGTATGGGAAGTCTTAGTAAATTTATAAAAAATCTGGATGCCGAACATGGGGATAGTTTAAAGTAAAAAACGTGCGTTTGCCGTGGTAAGCGCCATCGGCGTGCTTGCATTATTTTCATCTTATGATATAATATTGTCGAGATATTGCGCAGAGCGCGGTATATACAAAGAGAGAGAGTGAAAAAAGGCTTTGCGGATCCACCTATCGGGATCGGTTGAAGTATATAGAGGTGTGATATGTTGCAGTTTTTAATGAAAGGCGGTACACCGCTGAAAGGTGATGTGATCATTGGCGGTGCAAAGAATGCAGCATTAGGAATTCTGGCAGCAGCCATTATGACTGATGAACCTGTCGTATTGGAGAATCTTCCTGACGTGAGTGATATTAATGTTATGCTGAAGGCAATCAGTGATATTGGAGCACAGGTAGACCGTCTGGACCGTCATACGGTTCGTATTGTGGCGGGCAGTATCCATACGCAGAAAGTATTATTTGATTATGTGAGAAACATCAGAGCCTCCTATTATCTGATCGGAGCTCTGCTTGGAAAGTATAAAGTTGCAGAGGTTGCTCTTCCCGGGGGATGTGCCATCGGTGCCCGCCCTATCGATCAGCATCTGAAGGGGTTCCATGCTTTGGGAGCCAGAACCGAGATTACACATGAAGGCGCGCTGCATGCGGAAGCCGATGCACTGGTGGGACGTCATATTTTCATGGATGTGGTGTCAGTGGGAGCAACGATCAATGTGATGCTGGCATCTGTTCTTGCAGAAGGCAGAACAGTAATTGAAAGCGCCGCAAAGGAACCTCATGTAGTTGATGTGGCCAATCTGCTTAACTGTATGGGTGCCCGGATCAAGGGGGCAGGCACGGATGTAATCCGTATTCACGGAGTTGAGAAACTTCATGGAACTACTTATCCTATTGTACCGGATCAGATTGAAGCAGGAACTTTTATGATGGCGGCGGCAGCTACCAACGGTGATGTTGTGATCCGCAATGTAATTCCGAAACATCTGGAAGTAATCAGTGCAAAACTTCTGGAGATGGGATGTACGGTGGAGGAGTATGATGATGCAGTACGTGTCTGCGGTACTCCTGATAAATCCTACACTAATGTGAAAACAAGTCCCTATCCCGGCTTTCCGACAGATATGCAGCCGCAGATTGCTGCGGTACTTGCTCTGGCCAATGGAACCAGTATGATTACGGAAAGTATTTTTGAGAAGCGCTTTGCTTATGTGACGGAATTGAATCGTATGGGTGCAGATATTACTGTCTGTGAAAAAGGCGATGTGGCAACCATCAATGGAGTGAAGCGGCTGAAGGGCGCTGATGTGACGGCTCCGGATCTGAGAGCAGGGGCAGCGCTGGTTATCGCGGGACTCTGTGCGGAAGGTTATACTTCTGTATCTGATATCAAATATGTTCTTCGCGGATATGAGGATTTTGATGTGAAAATGCAGAAACTGGGAGCACAGATTGTAACGATTTCCGATGAAAAGGAAGCGGAGGAATTTATCCGAAATACAGGTGGGATGGAATCTCTTGGGCAGGTAAAAGAGGCCTGAAACGGGACGGTTATAAGAATTCCTGTAAAGAATCCGGGAAAGTGGACAAAACAGCTTGCATTTCGTCTTTTTTTGCAGTATACTGGCAACGTTGTATATAGCTGTATGGGAACAACAGTTGTGTACGCAGCTGAACATGACAATTTTATATGAATTTTCTCTTATTCAGAGTGATGGAGATGTAAGGATCTGTGAAGTCACGGCAACCCCTGATATGGAAGGTGCCAGCCTGAGCGAGTAAAATCGAACAATAAGAGGGATTTGATTATTAACCATCGAGTCCTTCGATGGTTCTTTTTATGCAACATTATATAACTTATTTAGAAAGTAGAAAGAGGGAGATTACAATGGAAAGACGTTTATTTACCTCCGAGTCTGTTACAGAAGGACATCCGGATAAAATGTGTGATCAGATTTCAGATGCGATTCTGGATGCACTGCTGGAACAGGATCCCATGAGCCGTGTGGCATGTGAAACATGTACCACAACCGGCCTCGTTATGGTTATGGGAGAAGTAACAACAAAAGCATATGTGGATATTCCGAAGATCGTTCGCGATACGGTCACCGAAATCGGCTATACCCGTGCAAAGTACGGTTTTGACGCAAGCACCTGCGGTGTGATTACTACACTGGATGAACAGTCGCCTGATATTGCCATGGGTGTTGATAAGGCTCTGGAAGCAAAAGAAAACAACATGAGCGATGAAGAAATTGAAGCAATCGGCGCAGGCGATCAGGGTATGATGTTTGGGTTTGCAACCAATGAAACAGAAGAATATATGCCCTACCCCATCGCGCTGGCTCACAAACTGGCACGCCGCCTGACAGAGGTCCGCAAAAATGGTACTCTGCCTTATCTGAGACCAGACGGAAAGACTCAGGTGACCGTAGAATACGATGAGAACGACAAACCGGTCCGTCTGGATGCAGTCGTATTGTCCACTCAGCATGATGAACAGGTCACTCAGGAACAGATTCATACAGATATCAAAAAATATGTATTTGATGAAGTGCTGCCCGCTCATATGGTAGATGAAAACACAAAATTTTTCATCAATCCTACAGGCCGTTTTGTAATCGGCGGACCTCAGGGTGACAGCGGTCTGACAGGGCGTAAGATTATTGTTGATACCTACGGCGGATATGCACGTCACGGCGGCGGAGCATTTTCCGGAAAAGACTGCACAAAAGTTGACCGTTCCGCAGCATACGCAGCCCGCTACGTAGCGAAAAACATCGTAGCAGCAGGACTGGCGGATAAATGTGAAATCCAGCTGTCTTACGCAATCGGTGTAGCAAAACCTACTTCCATCATGGTAGATACATTCGGAACCGGAAGACTTTGCAATGAAAAGCTGGTAGATATCATCCGTGAAAACTTTGACCTGCGTCCCGCAGGAATCATCAAAATGCTTGATCTGAGACGTCCCATCTACAAGCAGACAGCAGCTTACGGACACTTTGGCCGCAATGATCTGGATCTCAGCTGGGAAAAAACAGACAAAGCAGAAGCACTGAAGAAGTATCTGAAGTAATACAGTTCAGGATTCGGACAGAGGGTATTGTGAAGCGACGCCCGGGCAGCTTTCAGGTGTTTTGGGCAGGCAGAATGGTGCTTTATTGACGCGGGGAGGAGTGATACAGGTTTCTCCGGGAACTGAAAATGTTCCCTGTGAGACCTGTATCACTCCTCCCCGCTGCTTTTTTCAGCCGGAAGTCCGAACAGCAACCTCCATCCCACTCTGCAAAAATTGTGGCAATTCCTTTAGGTTTGTGGTATGATATTTGAAGCGGTTTGCGAGTGATTTTACAGGCTGTCGCAGAAAAGAAAACTTTTTATTGTGACAGCCTTTTTTATATTAAGGAGGCATCAATCATATGAAAAAGTGTGTTGGCGTTGATCTTGGCGGTACAACGGTGAAAATGGGAATTCTGGGTGAAGATGGCACGATCTTCGAAAAATGGGAAATTCCTACACGTAAGGAGGAGAGCGGAAAGTATATTCTGAGTGATATTGCAGCTTCTGCTAAGGAACATCTGGCTGCGGCCGGTATTGCTGACGAGGATTTTGTCGGTGTCGGAATCGGTGTCCCCGGACCGGTTCGGAGTAATGGATATGTTGAAGTTTGTGTTAATCTGGGCTGGAAGGATATCAATCCTGCAGCTGAACTGAGTAAACTGATGGGCGGCGTTCCTGTAAAGGCAGGTAACGATGCCAATGTGGCTGCGCTTGGTGAGCAGTGGATGGGTTCAGGTAAGGGTCATGATTCCCTGATGTTCTATACTCTGGGTACCGGTGTCGGCGGCGGCCTGATCATCGACGGCAAAATCGTGGCAGGAAGCAAGGGTATGGGTGCTGAGGTAGGTCATATGACTGTGAATCCTCATGAAAAGGATTGCTGCAACTGCGGTAATCACGGCTGTCTGGAACAGTATGCATCCGCAACCGGTATTGTTAAGGAGATGAAGCGGACTCTGGCATCAGATGAAGCGGGCTGCGTACTGTGCGGACGCGATTTTTCATGCAAGGATGTACTGGATGCGGCAAAGGCCGGCGATGCACTGGCTGAAAAGACCGTAAAGAGATGCATGAATTATCTGGCCATGTCCATGTCATGGGTAACCTATGTGGCAGATCCCGAAGTATTTGTTATTGGCGGCGGTGTGTCAAAAGCAGGCGATTATCTGGTAGACATGCTGCAGAGCCGTTACAATGAGCTGACCCCCTTAAGCAGCAAAAAAGCCGAAATATTCATTGCAAGTCTGTCCAATGATGCCGGTATGTACGGAGCAGCAAAGCTGGTACTGTAATGCAGATGGAAGAGGACGAGATATTTATATGGGAGGAGGTACAGGGCGGTGTCCGGATTAAGGGCTGTACCTGTTCTCCACGCATATTGACCGTTCCCGGACAAATCGCCGGTCTGCCGGTTGTGCAGATCGGCGATTATGCTTTTCAGGGGATGGATGGGCTCTGTGAGGCGCATTTGCCCCGGTCACTTGAATTTTTGGGGGATCATGTATTTTTCAATTGTGTCAGCCTGAGAAAACTGACTGCGTATGATAAATTAACTCATGTGGGAGATGGGGCCTTTAAAAACTGTGATCAGCTGTCGGAAATTCAGCTGTCCGCAAGACACGGACATGCTTCATCTCTGCGGCTTCTGATTTCCGATGTGATGCAGGATGTACGCGCGGATATTATTTATGAGGAAAAAGGGACGGAACCGGTCCGGGCGCGTCTCATGTTTCCGGCATTTTATTTCGATTATATTGAGAATTATCCGGCGCGTATTTTCGAAGAGGTGATATATGGCTCGGGGCAGGCTTACAGACAGTGCTTTCGCGGCGGTGATGTGGATTATGAAGCGTATGACCGGCTGTTTGAACGTTCTGCCAGAGAAGACACGCCTCAGGCGGTTCTGGGGCATGCGGTGGGGCGGCTTTCCTGTCCTTACCGGCTTTCGGACGGACGCAGGCAGACCTATGAAAAATGGCTTGCGTCCCATGGGATGGAATTTCTGAAGGAATGTATCCGTCAGGATGCCCCGGAGGACCTGGAAAAGATGCTGGAACTGGATCTTTATGATGAAGAACAGACAGGGCAGATGATTTCCCGGGCTCTTCAGGAGAAAAAACCGGAGTTTGTCAGTCTGCTGATGGCCTATCAGGGACGCCGGTTTGCAGGCGGCAGAAAACGGAAAAAATATGAGCTGTAAAAGGAAATGAAGTATGCGCTGCAGAAGGAAATAAAAATATACGCTGCAGAAAAATGCAAACATGTCTTACAGGAGGAAATGGTTATGGCAGTAAATCCCGGGGAGCTGGGGCGGAAGATTCTGCTTGCTTCCCGCAATGAGCTGTATCTGTCCATGCGATATATGGATCTGGCATTTTCTGCTTTCCGGTATGAACGCAATGACGGAAACGGCTACGCGGGGACGGATGGTGAGACCATTTTTTATCACCCGTTTTTTCTTGCCGGATTGTATGAAAAAGATCGTTTTCTGGTGAACAGGCTCTACCTTCATATGGTTCTGCACTGCATTTTCCGGCATCTCTGGAAACGGGAAGGCCGCGATAAGCGTTACTGGAATCTGGCTTGTGATATTGTGGTGGAGTCGGTTATTGACAACCTGAATATCCGGGCGGTGAAGATGCGGACACCGGGCAGACGGTTGTACATCTATGAAGAACTTCACAAAAAGCAGAAAGTATTTACGGCGGAGCGGACGTATCAGTATCTGCTGCGGTTTGAGCCGGATGACCGCATGCTGTCCCGGCTGGAGAGCGAATTTCTGGTGGATGACCACAATTACTGGTATCGGGAAAAAGACCGGAAAAAACGTCAGCAGCAGCAGAATAAATGGGAAGATATCAGCAATAAAACCCAGACGGAGATGGAGACCTTCGGACGGGAAGCGGGGAAAGATGCGGGCAAACTGTTTGAAGCGGTAAAAACCGAGAACAGGGAGCGGTATCAGTACCGCGATTTTCTGAAGCGTTTTGCTGTACTCAGAGAGGAAGTACAGATTGACGCGGATTCATTTGATTATGTATTTTACACCTATGGACTGGAGCTTTACGGCAATATGCCGCTGATCGAGCCTCAGGAATTCAAAGAGGTGAAAAAGATAGAACAGTTTGTCATTGCCATTGACACATCCATGTCGTGCAAAGGAGAACTGGTGCGCAGCTTTCTGTCGGAAACCTGTGCGATCCTGCGGGACGGCGAGAATTTTTTCCGGCAGATGGAGATCCATCTGATCCAGTGTGATGCACAGATCCAGAAGGATGATGTGGTGCACAATGAACAGGAACTGGAGCAGTATGCGGCCGGGCTTACCATACAGGGCGGGGGCGGAACCGACTTCCGGCCTGTGTTTGAATATGTGGCCGGGCTCCGGGAAAATGGCGGACTGGCGAATTTAAAAGGACTTATTTATTTTACAGATGGTCAGGGAACGTATCCAAAAAGAAGTCCGGGATATGATACTGCATTTGTATTTATGCGCGAAGCGGATGAGAGCGATGTGAAGGTTCCCATGTGGGCTTTGAAGCTGGTTGTGGAACCGGAGGAGTTTGAAAAGGAACATGGCGGAGGTGACGGTAATGCATATTAAGCGCGCAAAAGAAGAAATCCGCAATACGATCCGGGCATATCTGATGAAGGACGAATACGGTCAGTATGTGATTCCTGCCGTAAGACAGAGACCGGTACTTCTGATCGGTCCGCCCGGCATCGGGAAAACGGCGATTATGGAACAGGTGGCCAGAGAGTGCGGAATCGGTCTGGTTTCCTATACGATTACTCATCACACAAGACAGAGTGCAGTGGGACTGCCCTTTATTGAACATAAAAACTATGAGGGCAGGGAGTATTCCGTTACGGAATATACCATGAGTGAGATCATTGCTTCTGTGTACAACCGTATGGAACAGACCGGACTGAAGGAAGGAATTTTGTTTATTGATGAGATCAACTGTGTGTCGGAGACGCTGGCACCCACCATGCTGCAGTTTCTGCAGTGCAAAACCTTCGGCAATCAGAAGATTCCGGAGGGCTGGCTGATCGTGGCAGCGGGCAATCCGCCGGAATACAATAAATCGGTTCGTGATTTTGATGTGGTAACGCTGGACCGCGTGAAGAAAATCGACGTATCGGAGGATTACAGTGTCTGGAAGGAATATGCTTATGAGCAGAATATCCATAACAGTATTCTGACTTATCTGGAAATCAGACGGGAGAATTTCTACGATATTGAAACAACGCTGGACGGCAGACGGTTTGTAACGGCCAGAGGGTGGGAAGACCTTTCCCAGATTCTGTATACATACGAAAAACTGGCCATTCCCGTGGATGAAGAGCTGATCATACAGTATCTGCAGCATCCCCGGATCGCCAAGGATTTTGCTGCCTACTATGATCTGTATAACAAGTACAAGCATGATTACAGGATAGAGGATATTCTGGCGGGAATCCTTTCCCAGAATGCACTGGAGAAGCTCTGGCAGGCACCCTTTGATGAACGGCTCAGCGTGCTGGGGCTGGTGATCGGGCGGCTGAATGAAATGTTTGCCCATGTGATGGAACGGGATTCCTATGTTTCGGAGCTTTACGAGGTCATGATCGATTACCGGGAGCAGCTGGAATGTGAAAAGGAAAGCGCTGCGGCTTCCGGATCGGGAGCTTTGCCGGGACGCAGAGATGCCATTTCCCTGCTGGCACAGATATCTGAACAGCTTGGTAAAAAGCTGGAAGATAAAAAGGCAGCCGGTCTGATCAACCGCATGGAGGAACGCTGCAGCCGCCGTGTTCTGGCAGAACTGGAACGGCAGGAGCATCTGCTGATGACAGCGGACTGCGAGACGGCAGAAGAATCATTTGCCATGATCAAGGCAGGATTCAACCGGGAAACAGCAGGGCTGGAGGAGGAAACCGAACAGGTTTCACAGGCGCTGGAATATGCCTTTGATTTTGTGGAAAAGGCGTTTGGAGAAAATCAGGAACTGGTGGTATTTATCACGGAACTGTCGTTAAGTTATTATGCGATCCGTTTTATCAGCGATAACGGATGCCCCAGATACTACCGCTATAATAAAATGCTGCTGTCAGGAGAGCAGCAGAGGGAGATCCTGCAGCAGATCGAGGAACTGAAGGCGAATCAGTAAAGAGACGCCCAAAACGATTCATATTATAATCTGAACGAAAAGGATGGAAATATCATGGAGACAACATTAAAAAGAGGAGCAGGAATTCTGCTTCCCGTATATGCTCTTCCTGCACCCAATGGAATCGGAACTCTGGGTAAGGAAGCAATGGAATTTATCGATTTTCTGAAGGAGAGCGGTCAGAAATACTGGCAGGTGCTGCCCGCCGGACCTACCAGCATCGGTGACAGCCCTTATCAGAATTTCTCGGCTTTTGCGGGAAATCCCTATTTTATCGATCTGGAGACCCTGCGGGAAGAAGGACTGCTGAAAAAGGAAAATTATGCAGACCGTGACTGGGGCGGTCATCCCGGATATGTGGATTATGCGCATGTTTACGAAAACCGGTTCAAGGTGCTGCGCATTGCCTTCGGCAACAGCGAACATCAGGAGACGGAAGCGTATCAAACCTTCGAGAAGGAGAATGCGTTCTGGCTGGAGGATTACGCGTTGTTTATGGCTCTGAAGGGATATTTCGGAGGCGCCTGCTGGCTGGACTGGGCGGAGGATATCCGTCTGCATGAAGTGCAGGCGGTTGCCAGATACAAGGAAAAACTGGCTTATGATATTTCATTCTGGAAATTTGTGCAGTTCAAGTTCTTTGAGCAGTGGGACAGGGTAAAAGCCTACGCCAATGAAAATGGAATCGAAATCATCGGTGATATGCCCATCTACGTGGCACTGGACAGCGCCGATACATGGGTATATTATGAGCAGTTCCAGCTGGATGAGGCACATAATCCGGAAAAGGTGGCCGGAGTACCGCCGGATGCATTTTCTGATGACGGACAGCTGTGGGGCAATCCGCTGTATGACTGGGATGTTATGGAAAAGGATGATTTTTCATGGTGGCGTGCCCGGGTAAAAACGGCGGCAAAGCTTTATGATGCCATCCGGATCGACCATTTTATCGGTATTGTACGTTATTACGCTATTCCTGCGGGTGCCGAGAACGGTATGACGGGTGAATTCCATCCGGGTCCCGGTAAAAAGCTGACTGATGCCATTCTGGAAGCTGCGGGAGAAACGAAGATCATCGCCGAAGATCTTGGAGTGATCACGGATGAGGTTCGTGCACTGAAAACGGAAGCAGGATTTCCGGGCATGAAGGTGATCGAATTCGGTTTTGATTCCGGAGCAGATAATGACTATCTGCCTCACAATTATGAACCCAACAGCATCGTTTATGCCGGTACCCATGATAATGAAACACTGGCTGGTTATCTTCAGAATATAAGCGGTTATACCAAAGAACATCTGATGGATTATCTGGCGATCCGTGATGAAGAAGAATATCAGAAATGTGCCCTTGACCGGGTCATCCGCATGGCGTACGGCAGTGTCAGCAGCGTAGCGATCCTGCAGGCACAGGATGTACTGGGACTGGGCAATGAGGCCAGAACCAATGAACCTTCCACTATCGGATACAACTGGAAATGGAGACTGCAGCCCGGACAGCTGACAAAGGAGCACAGTGCCTATTTGAAGAAGCTGGCGGAGCTGTACCGGAGATAAAAAAGTAAAAAACACAGGATATATATAGTCTGACTGCCGAAAGTATGTTATCATGGAAATGATATTTTAAAGTTATTTAATCTGGGGATTAAATAGTTGGAAAATCCATGAAAGGGGGCAGTTGGATTATGAAAATGGTGAGGAAGATTTCCGTTTTTCTTCTCGCTTTAATGCTGTGTACAGGGATGACGTCTGTTCTTGTGTCAGCGGCGGAATTTTCGCAGGATGGGCTGAAGGTTACGCTCACTACTGACAAAGAGGAATACAGTCAGGGGGAACAGATCGCGGCAGAGCTGACGGTAACCAACAGCAATACCTTCGAGGTAACGGATATCTCTGTGAGGATGTCCGTGCCCGAAGGTTACAGCCTTGCAGATTCCGGGGAAGCGGTACGGAAAATCGGTTCTCTGGCTGCGGGGAGATCGGCAGCAGTAAAGACCGTATTTACCGCGGGTTCTTCGGAGGAAAGCAGCGGAACTTCTGCAGAAACAAAAGAAGAAAGCAGTGATGCTTCTTCAGGGGCAGATGAGGAAAGCGGCAGTACTTCTTCTGCGAAAGAAACGGAAGGGCTGAAACAGAATGGTTCTTCATCGGGCAATTCAGGCAGTGCATCCGGTTCTCAGGGGATATCTGATTCTCAGGGGACATCCGGTATTCAGAGTGCATCCGGTGCGGATACCGGAGACAGTACGAATATGATTTTCTGGATCATGCTGCTTCTGCTGGCGATCGGAGGAATCGCGGTTCTTGTGCTGAAAAGCAGAAATGGTAAAAAAATGCTGGCATTATTCCTGTGCCTGCTCTGCGGAGGTATCGGTTCGGTCACTTTGCCGGCGAAAGCATATGCTTTGGGCGCGTCTTCAAAAAGCATCAGTATCAGTACAGAGGTACGGATTGACGGGAAAAAAGCTGCTGTGGAGGCGGTTGTTGAATATACGGCAGATACAGCAGAAGATGCGGTGGAAAAAGATACGGACAATGATTCTCTTTCTGATATCATGGAAGAACTTCTGGGGACAGATCCTTCCAAAGCAGATACAGATGGAGATGGTCTGTCGGATGGTGTGGAATTTAAGATCGGGACAGATCCCACGCTTGCGGATTCTGACGGCAATGGAATCGGGGATGGAGATGAAGACAGCGACGGAGATGGTCTGACCAACCTGGAGGAACTCCGTCTGGGAACCAGCCCCGGCGAAAAGGACACGGATGATGACGGAATCAGCGATACGGAGGAACTGAACCGGTATAAAACAGATCCGCTGAATATGGATACGGACGGCGACGGAGCTGATGACGGATGGGAAATTCAGCATAAATATGATCCTCTGAAAGCTGATAAGGAATTTAAAGTATCCGAAAGCTGTTCCGACGGAAAAGTGACTGCGGAAGTGGATGTTCAGCTGGCAGGTAAACAGATTTCCTCACTGGAAGTGAAGGAAGCAGAAGAACCGCTGCTGCTTGCTGATTCTATCCCGGGATATATCGGATCGGCCTTTGAGTTTACTGTAGACGGCAGCTTTGAACAGGCGACGATTTCCTTCACTTTTGATGAAAAATATCTGGAGGATAAATCTTTTAAGCCGCTTATTTATTATTTCAATGAAGAAACGCAGCTGCTGGAAGCAATGAAAGATACCACAGTGGAAGGAAACAGGGCATCTTTGGTTGTGGAACATTTTTCAACGTATATTTTACTGAATCAGACGGAATTTGATAAGGTATGGGATACGGAAATCAAACCGCCGGTTGAGAATGGTGAGTATACGGGGATGGATGTGGTGTTTGCCATTGATTCTTCGTGGAGTATGGATGTAAATGATCATAATAATCTGCGGCTTCAGGCTGTTGAAAATTTTGTAGGGAAACTTGGCGATCAAGATAGAGCTGCAGTTGTCCGATTTGATGAATGGGCTAGAGAGCTCTGTAGTTTGACATATACCAAGGAGAAAGAAAAGGATGAAATCATTTATCCGGCCATTGAATCAGCAAAAAAACTTGAAGGCAATGACACTTATCTCAACAGAGGAATGAGAGCAGCTCTTGATCAGTTTATATCAGATTCGAGAGCAAATGCTTATAAATGCATTATATTTCTCACGGATGGAATGGGAAAGTATAATGATGAAGATACTATAGAAGCAGCTGAAAATGGTATTACTGTTTATACGATTGGATTGGGAAATGATATCCGGAAAGATCTTTTGGAAACAATCGCTGAAGACACCGGCGGCAAATACTACCATGCTTCCACTGCAGATGCGCTGGATTCAATCTATGATGAAGTAGCGGTTGAGACTATTGATTATACCACAGACAGCAACGGGGACGGTATTTCTGATTATTTTACAAAGATACTCTGTGAGGGAACGCTGAAGCTGGGTACCGGTATGAACAGTCCGTTTTATGGTCTGAAGTATGAGGATGTACAGGCCGGTTCGGATTATGACGGTGATGGTCTGACCAACGGGCAGGAGCTGATCGTGAAATATGTGGAAGCGCTTGACCGGGTATATGTTTTTCTTATGTCTGATCCCACGTCTCCCGATTCGGATTATGATGGTATAGATGACAGTGAAGAAATTTCTCAGGATTCTGCTCACAACAACCGGTTTGAGGCGGATATGTATCATATCACAGGAGGGAATAAGTATCATTACGGTGCGCAGTTTACCGTGGATTACAGTCTGTTCTTCGGGGATAATACGAAATTTAATCAGAAGCTCGCGCAGCTGGCAAGCGTATATGCTATCGATATGTATGAGGAAAAGACGATTGGTGACGAAGAGTGCTACGGTTATCTGACACTGACAGAGGGTGCATCGGGTACGACAAAGGGAAACAACGGCGTTGCGCTGGGTGAGATGTTCGGGCTGAATGACTGCGTGAATTTTGATGAAACGGATCTGTGCAGTACCTATGCCAAAAAAGACAGTAACGGCAATCCGGTGGATCAGTCGGATGTTTCGGAGGCGTTTGTGGGGCACAGGCTGGTCTCCTATAATGGGGAACAGCGGGAGATCATCGTTCTGGCAATCCGGGGAACCAACGGTACACAGGATGAATGGTCCAGCAATTTTGATATCGGAGCGGATACGGAGGATTATTACAGCATGACGGGTGAACATCCCGACTGGGTCAATAAGAGCAATCACAAAGGCTTTGATGTGGCTGCCAACCGTATTCTGACGGCTTACAACAGATATATTGACAGTCTGGAACTGGCCGGAAAGATTGATAAGACTGTAAAGAGGAGCATCTTTATTACCGGACATTCAAGAGGCGCGGGAATTGCCAATATTCTGGGCGCACATTTTGAAAAAGATCCGGAATATGATTCTTTTGTGTATACCATGGCCAGTCCGTATACGACGACCGCTTATGATGCGGAATCCTACAAAACCATTTTCAATATCAGAAACAGCGACGATCTGGTAACCTATCTGCCGTTAGCAGACTGGAATTTCAAAAAATTCGGCCGGACCCTGAACATCAGCGTGAAGGACCGTTATGAAGACCGGAATCCTTTTACCAACAGAGACAATACATTTGAAGCACTGTTTGACAGGGATTACGATTCAAACGGCTATGTGGATGACTGTGAAGATGCGTTTGCTGAAATGACCAAAAACAGGAAAACGTATTATGAGCTGGATGATTCCTCCAGTGACGGACAGGTTCTGGAAGGAATGCTTCATACATCCGATGAGTTTTACAATGATTTTGAGAAGATGCTGACGGCCGGGAAGATGCTGCCGTACTGTGAACTGGAGACGAAGGACAAGCTGATCGGCTACGAGCTTCAGGTAACCTACTGTGCAGCCTATGCAG
Organism: Lachnospiraceae bacterium; assembly: GCA_028724245.1. Classification (GTDB taxonomy): domain Bacteria; phylum Bacillota; class Clostridia; order Lachnospirales; family Lachnospiraceae; genus TWA4. Next base: position 9,311 of record JAQYDI010000134.1, on the reverse strand, counting down.
CACAGAATCTGGCCAATCTGGCAGCCGCAAACGAAATAAAAGTCCGCACGAAGTATGGAGTATGGGACTGGATCAATATTGATCTGAAAGGAAAGTATTCCAAAGCAAGGTCAACATTTGTAAAGGCCAGCGGAGAGCTTAAGATCATGGGAGGTATGGAGTGTCCTCATACGCCGGATACATATTATCTGATTACAACCAATACTTCTTATGATGATTATGAAAAATGATGATTATAAAAAATAAAAACAGAACAGGTGGATACAGAAAATGTTATCTGCCCTGCGGGGCAATGATGTTTCTGTATATACTTCAGTTTCTTGTTTTTCCCAGGCTGTTTCCTGTCTATTTCCGGACAAGCAATGAATCGACTGCCATGTATTATATCAGCACGGCAGTTGTGATCCTGGCTGTATCATGGATTGCAGAGCCCGGGATCGTCCGGTGGATTGCCGGGGATATGATCTATCTGTTTCTGGTATTTTTGTATTCTTCAGATGGAGCATACGGATGGAATACAGGGATCATGCGTAAGGTTCATGACTGGAAGCTGATGGGACTGGAACTGACGGTATGTGCAGTTATGCTGCTTGTATTTCAGTGCATTGCGGCAGCGGCCGTACGTATATTCAGAAAAGTAAAGTGACGTTAAGTGCATGTAAAAAGAAGCCGGCGTGTATGCAGCACGCCGGCTTCCTGCATCATTCTTTAGATGATGCCAGATATTTGCGGATGGCAAACAGAACAGCGATGGCAATTGTTCCGATCAGAGTATTGACAGGACTCAGATGTTCCACAACCATCTGTCTGGCGGTTGCCATCGTCAGTACCTCGATGACTGTTTCTGATGTATAGTTGCACAGCATCTTTACGAACTCGATGCCGACAACCAGTCCAAGGGCAGAAGAAAGGAACTGATTAAACGCATCATTTTCGATGGTGGTGCTCAATGTTTCGGGCAGGTGAATGATCAGATTGATGATCATGATAATAATGACGCAGGTAATGATGCAGGACATGAATATCTCTGTATACCGCGCAATCCTGATGATAAGATCATTGAGCTTTTTAGGGGTGGGTAGTTTTTGCATGGGTTCCTCCTGTATGTATTGTGGTTTTATTCTAGCATGAGAATATTTTTTCTGCAATGGATTCGGGGAAGGTGCCTGTGAAAATACATCATGCTGGTATACAAATCTGCCTGGCTCTGAACAGTTATGAAAATTATGGAATTATACAAGATTTGATTGCACACATGTCTTAAATCTGATATAATGAAAACAGATTTCGGGGCGGCAGGAAGGAGGCGGCAGGGCAGCTGTGAGGAAGAAACTGCCGATTGGTATTGAGAATTTCGGTGAATTTTCATCGGATGATTTTTATTATGTGGATAAAACAGGGCTTATTGTTGACCTGCTTCATAACTGGGGAAAGGTGAATCTGTTCACACGGCCGAGACGATTTGGAAAGTCGCTGAATATGAGTATGCTGCAGCATTATTTTGAAATTGGCTGCGATAAACGGCTGTTTGAGGGTCTGCGCATTTCCCGGGAAAAGGAATTGTGTGAATCTTACATGGGCAGATATCCGGTTATTGCTTTGACTTTGAAAGGTGTGGATGGACTGAATTTTGAGGCTGCATGTGCTGCCATGCGCAGTACGATTGGGAGAGAACTGCTCCGCTTTGAGTTTTTGCTGGAAAGTGACCGGCTTTCCGACAGAGAGAAGCAGATTTATGAGCAGATGGCGGGGCCAGCAGATGGGAAACAGGAGGTTTTTTCCATGCCGGATGCGCTGCTTGCAGACAGCCTGCAGAATCTTTCCATGCTTCTTTTTAAGCATTATGGAAGCAGGGTTATTATTCTTATTGATGAGTATGATGTGCCTTTGGATAAAGCATTTCAGGCGGGGTATTATGACGAGATGGTGTCTCTTATGAGGAATCTGTTCGGCAATGCTCTGAAGACGAATGAATATCTGCAATTTGCAGTTCTGATGGGCTGCCTTCGCATCAGTAAGGAAAGTATTTTTACGGGACTGAATAATATGAATGTCATGTCGGTTACGGATGAATACTTTGACGAATATTTTGGATTTACCGATGCTGATGTGCAGGAACTGCTGGCTTATTATGGTTTGGAATATGCCTTCGATACGATAAAAGAGTGGTATGACGGATACCGGTTTGGCAATGCATCGATTTACTGTCCCTGGGATGTCATCAAATACTGTCAGGCACTTTTAAAGAATAAAAATGCAGTTCCGGAGAATTACTGGGCCAATACCAGCGGTAATGTCATGGTGTGCCGCTTTATTGAAAAAGCCAGTCAGCAGACACGCAACGAAATTGAGAAACTGATCGAAGGAGAGTCCATTACAAAAGCTGTCAATATGGAACTGACATACAATGAACTGGACACTACAATTGATAATCTGTGGAGCGTGCTGTTTACCACCGGATATCTGACGCAGCTGGGGAGAGAAGAGGACAGGCGGTACAGGCTCTCCATTCCAAACCGGGAGATTCGTGAACTGTTTATTTCTCAGATTCGTGAATGGTTTCAGGAAAGCACCGGGGCGGATACAGGGCGGATTGCGAAGTTCTGCGGGGCTTTTCCGGATGGAGATGTCAGACTGATCGAAGATATGCTGAACGAATATCTCTGGAACACGATAAGCATCCGTGACAGCGCTGCAAGAAGCGGTATGAAAGAGAATTTCTATCATGGCATGCTTCTGGGGCTTCTGCGGCATGAAGAGAGCTGGCTTCTGAAATCCAATACGGAATCAGGCGAAGGGTTCAGCGATATCCTGATCGAAACACGAAACGGTACAGGCATTATTATAGAAGTGAAATACGCAGAAGACGGGAAACTTGACCGGTGGTGCCGTGCAGCTCTGGAGCAGATAAAGCAAAAACATTATGCAGCACGTCTTCTGGAGGATGGTATGGAGCGGATCATCTGCTATGGAATTTCTTTTTACAGAAAACGCTGCCGTGCAGCTCTGCATCGTCCGCCTGTGTCGGACAATTGAGGAATTTTGTTTATCAGAATAGCGGTTGCAAAGTTACTGCGATGATATTATACTGGATATAGCGTGAAAATTCAGAAGATATTCGGAATTTTCAGTAAAACAGATACGATATAAGAAGGATATTAGTGTCAGATGGATACAAAGATTGTTAATCTTCAGTTATTAGATGAAAAAGAGCAGGATGCTGTCTATGAGGAGGCTGCCGGGGTGATCAGAAAGGGCGGTCTTGTGGCTTTTCCTACGGAGACGGTGTACGGACTCGGAGCCAATGCACTGGATGAGCAGGCAGCGGCCAGAATTTATGCGGCAAAGGGAAGACCTTCGGATAATCCGCTGATTGCACATATTTCCAGGGAAGAACAGCTGGAGGAGATTGCGGCATATATACCGGAAGCAGCCCGGATTCTTATGAAGAATTACTGGCCCGGCCCGTTGACCATGATTTTCAGGAAAAAAGATGTTGTTCCCCGGGGAACGACGGGAGGCCTTGATACGGTGGCTGTGCGTATGCCGGATCATCCGGTGGCAAAGCGGCTTATTGATGCAGCCGGTGTGCCGATTGCCGCGCCGAGTGCCAATATTTCGGGAAAGCCCAGTCCCACCACTGCCCAGCGGACTGCAGAAGATATGGATGGTAAGATTGAGATGATTCTTGACGGTGGTCCCTGCAGGATTGGTATTGAATCTACCATCGTGGATATGACGGAAGAAGTTCCGGTGATTCTCAGACCGGGATTTATTACATTTGAGATGCTTGAGGAACTGCTGGGGGCGGTCAGAAAAGATAAGGCTCTTGATGCAAAAGAAGGGCAGAATTTCCGCCCCAAGGCTCCCGGTCAGAAGTATCGCCATTATGCGCCCAAGGCACCGATGACCCTTGTAGAGGGCGATGTGGAAAATGCTGCGGCAAAGATCCGCGAGCTGACAGAGGTTTCTGTCCGGGAAGGAAAAAAGGTGGGGATTATCTGCACTGATGAAACGATTTCCTGTTATGAACAGGGCATTGTAAAAAGTATGGGAAGCCGTGCCAGACTGGAGAGCGTGGCGCATAATCTGTATGAGATTCTCCGGGAGTTTGACGAGGCGGGTGTGGAAGTGATTTATTCAGAAGCATTTCCATCAGATGAACTGGGTTTTGCAGTTATGAACCGGCTTGTGAAGGCTGCCGGCCATAAGGAAATTCAGGTATAGGATATCGTTCATGATCGGGAAAGGAGGTGCATGCAGTGAAGCGTTATCGCAAAATCATTCTGGCGGGTGCGGACAATACCTGCGAAAGTATTATGGCGGAAGCCATTTTCAAAAATATAGCAGGTGACCGGCCGCTGGAGATTATTTCAAGAGGGCTTGTGGTTCTTTTTCCGGAACCGGTTAATCCGAAAGCTGCTGCGGTGCTGCAGGAGAATCATCTTCAGGCTTTCAAAAACTACAGTGAAAAGCTGACAATCGATGATATTACGGAGGATACTCTGATCCTGGCTCTCAGGGAGGCTCAGGCGCAGAAGATTCTCAATACGCTGGATCCGGCGTGTGATGTGGCGACACTGAGAGGCTTTGTGGGGTATAAAGGAGATACGGAGACGCCTTCAGGAGATATGTCCAATTATCAGGATGCATTTGAGAATCTTGATCTTCTGGTCAAGGCGGCTGCCCAGCTTATTTTTGAGCCGATCGATGAAGAACTGGCAAATGAACCGAAACCGTTAAGTATGGCGGAAGTGGAACGAGTGGTTCAGCAGGTATTTGAAGAGAGCGTTCAGGAAACTCTGGGAGAGGATGCAGACGCCGTATCACAGAAACTGAAAGAAAAACATGAAAAGGAACTGGAAGAAGAGTACAGGCGTGTAGTGGAGAAAACCGCTGCCCGCGAAGCGGCCAGAGAGGCGGCAAAGGAATCGGAAGTTTCGGAGTACAGGCTTCTGTATGAAGAAATCAAGGCAAAAAACAGTGATAAAAAATCATGAAAATATAAAATAATGATGAAAGGAGAATGAAACAATGATAGCATTTGGCTGTGATCATGGTGGATTTGAACTGAAGGAGGAGATCCTGGCATATCTGGATAAGGAGGGAATTGAATATAAGGATTTCGGCTGTTTTGACCGGACTTCCTGCGACTATCCTGACATTGCAAAGCCGGTGGCTCATGCGGTAGCGTCCGGAGAATGTGAAAAAGGAATTCTGGTATGCGGAACAGGAATCGGTATTTCCATTGCTGCCAATAAAGTAAAGGGCATCCGTGCGGCACTGTGCGGCGACTGCTTCAGCGCGCAGGCTACAAGAGAACATAATGATGCCAATATTCTGGCTCTGGGTGCGCGTGTAACAGGTCCCGGGCTGGCAGTAAAAATCGTGGATACGTTTCTTCATACGGAGTTTTCCGGGGATGAGAGACATGCCAGAAGAATTGCAAAGATCGAAGATGAATGATGAAAGTGGTGGAAGATCATGGATATGAAACCGACTTCTGATGTAAAGCAGTCTTCAAAGCGTGCGGATTATATTTCATGGGATGAATATTTTATGGGCGTTGCCATGCTGGCAGCCATGCGTTCCAAGGACCCCAATACACAGGTGGGGGCCTGTATCGTAAGTGATACCAACAAGATTCTTTCCATGGGATATAATGGTTTTCCCACCGGATGCTCGGATGATGAATTTCCCTGGAACCGGGAAGGGGAACCGTACGATAACAAATATTTTTATACGACCCACAGTGAGCTGAACGCCATTCTCAATTACAGAGGAGGCAGTCTGGAGGGAAGCAGACTTTATGTAACCCTGTTTCCCTGCAACGAATGTGCCAAGGCGATCATTCAGGCCGGTATTAAAACAGTGGTGTATAAAAGTGACAAATATGCAGATACTCCTTCTGTAAAAGCATCGCGGCGTATGTTCAGCGCTGCCGGCGTGGCCTGTCGCAAATACCGGGAAACAGGCAGAAGTATTCATATTGAACTATAGGTTGGATGTTTTTTTGTGTTCCTGATACTAAAGATTTTATATATTTTATAAAAAATGTATAAAAACAGGAACATAATAGGAGAATTCTGCTAAGAGTATGTTTTTTGGATGGACAAAAAACAGAAAAATGATATAATAAAGACAGTTGCTATTTGAAACATATTGTAAAACATGAATGAAAATCAAGATGGTTCAGATGAGTAGTTTCGCTGCAATATGCACGGTTTCTGTATTGCATATACAGAAGAAATAAAAAGTTTACGGATCCGGCAGCAGAGGAGGAGTGCATGTTATGAAAAGACGTGGAGTGATTGCCAGATGTCTGATGATGGTGACTCAGGTAAGCATTGCTCTGCTGGCGCCGATTATTTTATGTACGGCGGCAGGCGTGTGGCTGGATGGCAGATTTGGATGGCATACAACGGTTGTTCTTCTGGTTCTGGGAATTATTGCGGGAGGCAAGAATGCATACACGCTGGTTTCCGGCATGATAAAGGAAATCGAAAAGGAGAGCACCTATGACAGGTAATAACTGGATCAGATATACCAGACAGACACTGCTGGAAATCTGGATGGGAATCGGAATTTTTGGACTGGTCGGTGTGCTGGTCATATTTTTTCTTCCCACGGAGAAACTTCCGGCGATTCTGGCATATCTGCTGGGGACGATCGTCAGTATCTGTGCTGTAACACATATTGCATATGTTACGGAACTGACGATGGATATGCACAGCGTAGATCAGGCGCAGAAGTATACCACAAGCAGATATCTCATACGGATGACGGTATACGCTGCAGTGATCATCGCTGCCTATTATACTTCATATTTAAATATACCGGCTTTGGTTATTGGTTTATTTGGTACGAAGGCCGGAGCATATTTACAACCGCTCATGCATCGTTTCCTGGAATGGGCTCGTGAGAAGGTATCTATAAAAAAAGAGGGAGGTGAGTAACATAGGAACAATTCTGTGCAGCTCGGAGGACATGGGTTACATGATCGAGGGACTGATTTCCTATAAGATAGGAGGACAGACTCTGTGGATCACAACGACTCACGTCAGCCAGCTTATCATTACAATCGTGCTGATCATAGTTGCTTTTGCAGTGCGAAATCGGATGAAAAAAGCCGAGGAAGTACCAGGAACTTTCCAGTGTCTTTGTGAAGCAGTCGTCGAGATGCTTGACAGCATGGTCATTACGAATATGGGCAAAAGAGGCAGAAAGTATTGTAACTACATTATCACGCTGTTTATCTTCGTTTTGCTGAGCAACATCGGAGGTATTTTCGGACTGCGTTCTCCGACAGCGGATTACGGCGTTACTCTGATGCTGGCGCTGGTAACATTTATGATGATCCATTACAATGGTATCCGGTATCAGAAGAAGGAATACTGGAAGGGATATCTGGATCCGTTCCCGGTTTTCCTGCCGGTTAACATTATCAGTGAAGTTGCGACGCCGGTTTCATTGTCACTGCGTCTTTTCGCCAACATGGTTTCCGGTACTCTGATTATGGCTTTATGGTACGCTTTAATGCCGTTGTTGTTCCGGTTCGTAATTCCGGCAGCATTGAACGTTTACTTCGATCTGTTTTCAGGTGCCATTCAGACATACGTATTCTGTATGCTGACTATGATCTTTGTATCTCAGAGATTCCCTGAAGAATAGTGAGGTCTTCTGAAAGGGAATGTGTGCGACACGGGGGCTGCAGCCCTTACTGCAGAGATTTTACAGTGATTCTAATTTGAGGAGGAATGAAATATGAATATTAGTGGACAGGATTTAATTTATGCATGTTCAGCTATCGGTGCAGGTATCGCTTTGATTGCCGGTGTTGGTCCTGGTATTGGTCAGGGTTATGCAGCTGGTAAAGGTGCGGAAGCAGTAGGTAGAAATCCCGGTGCAAAAGGTGACGTTATGACCACCATGCTGTTAGGTCAGGCGGTTGCCGAAACCACAGGTCTGTACGGTCTGTTAGTTGCAATCATCTTAATGTTTGTACATCCTTTCGGTTGATTACTGACATCTGGTTGGCAGATGTGCGATCAGAAATTAAGAAAGGAGGGATTGATAGTAGATGGAGCGACTATTTGGATTGGACTTTCAGCTGATACAGGATGTTCTGATTACAGGTATTAACATCTTTATTCTGTTCCTGGTGCTGTCCTATGTCTGCATTGACATGGTTCGTGATTTTATTCGGAAACGTCAGGAAAAAATCAAAGGCGAACTGGAATTTGCCGCTACGGAAAAGAAAGATGCCATTGCCTTAAAGGAAGAATATGACGTAAAGCTGAGAAATATTAATGCGGAAGCTGATGAAATTCTGGATGCTGCCCGTAAGAAAGCGCTGAAACAGCAGAACGAGATCATCGATCAGGCAAAGCAGGAGGCCGCAAGAATCCTTGCACGTGCCGAGAACGAGATCGAGCTGGAGAAGAAGAAAGCGCTGGAAGACGTAAAGCAGGAGATGATTTCAATCGCATCTTTAATGGCAGCCAAGGTTGTTGCTGCCAATATTGACACGACTATTCAGGATTCTATGGTGGACGAGACCCTTAAAGAAATAGGTGAGAATACATGGCTAAGCTGATATCAAAGACATATGGCGATGCGCTTTTTGATATTGCTGTAGAAAGTAAGAAAACAGATGTATTCTTTGAGGAAGTAAAGGGGTTAAAAAAGGTTCTCCTGGAGAATCCGGAGCTTTTAAAGTTCCTCGGACATCCGGATATTGAATTGTCAGAAAAAGTAACGACGGTTGAGAGTATTTTTAAGGGAAGGATCTCTGATGAGATCGTGGGACTCCTGAGAATCGTTGTTACAAAAGGAAGATCTTCCGAACTGATGAGTATTCTGGATTATTTTATAGCAAAAACCAAGGAATTCAAAAAGATTGGTGTTGCCAGTGTAACTTCTGCTTCGGAAATTTCCGATGAGCAGAAGAAAAAAATTGTAGAGAAGCTGCTGTCCTCTACGTCTTACAAAGAGTTTGAGATGAACTACAGGGTCGATCCCGAACTGATTGGCGGAATCGTGATCCGCATTGGCGACCGTGTGGTAGATGGCAGTGTCAGAAGCAAACTTTTAAATCTGAAAAGAGAGTTAAGCGGTATACAGCTGGCTTAAGGTTTGCGGGAAGGTATTCTGACAGAGGCGGTGGACAGCCGCAGTAATATATGAAAGAAGGTGCGAAAATCCCATGAATTTAAGACCGGAAGAAATCAGCTCTGTGATTAAAGAACAGATCGGCAGATATGCTTCGAAACTGGAAGTATCCGATGTGGGTACCGTTATTACGGTTGGTG
>JAQYDI010000133.1 GCA_028724245.1 Lachnospiraceae bacterium | reverse complement strand
GTTTTTTCGAAAAAATACAAATTTAAATATATTTGCAGGCTTTTTACCTATTTACTTTTTTATACTGTTCTTAAGTTCACTGGTTAGTAAGATGAAAAGAAATATTTTAATGCTCATTTTACTTTAAGTAAATGACATTGGCTTTGAACAGTTACGATATTTTGTATGCTTCAGCAGTACTGCTTCATTTCTTCCAGCAGATTTTCATCTGTTTTTATAATGCAGTCTGCCAGAGAGATGCTTTCCATGGAAGCATGAGGACATTGGCGGATGGCTTTGCTGAGAGTCTTGATCCCCATATTGCAGCCGTCCATGATCAGCGCGGCGACCTGATTGTCGTTTCTTTTCATCATCATTTTCATTTCTGACATGGTCCAGGTGAAAAGCGCTGTTCCTGTGCATGGTTTTTTCCCGGTTCTTCCCATCTGTCCCAGCAGGGAATCGGCTTCATTCCGCAGACAGATGTGTTTATTGACTGCGGATTCGATCAGGTTTCTGAGTTCCGGGGCAGCGGCATGGCGCTGCAGCTGCTTCAGGCTGTTTAAAGCGATCCTGCAGCCGGAACTGCATTCGTTCAGCAGATTAACGGTATGATTATCCATAATGATCCTCCTGTATAATTGGCTCTGAACAGTTGCTGTAATTGTATGATGCAGAGGCAGAAGAATTTGCCCCATGATACCGATTGTTATAGTATGTTCGGAATTCAGGAGAATCATACGGAAAATGATGGATGAGTTTATTGCTTTATCCGGCTGCTGCAGCATAAACGTACATTACATGTATACTACATAAACGTACACTGTTCCAGCGCGTAGTAAATCTCCCGGATCCGCAGGGAATCTTCCGTGTAGGCTTTTCTTCTGATGTAGAGTGCATCTCCAAGATGGCTCATGGCTTCCATGGCATCACCGTGGCTGATATAATATAATCCCAGCTGGTAATGACAGGTGGCGGTCTCCTGATGATCCGGGCCGTTTGTTTCTGAGGAAAGTTTCAGATTTTTAAGAAGCGTTTCCAGAGATGAAGAGGAGCTGCCTGAACTGCCGGTTTTCTCTTTAAGCAGTTCGTAGTAATACCGGGTCCGGGGCAGGTCTATGCTGTATTTCCGTGCTTCCTGCAGCAGGTAACCGCTGAAGGTTTCCAGTTCGCAGGGTCTGCCCGCATCCATATCGCGCCGCATGGAACTGGTACCGGTGGGTGACTGCAGACTCATGAAAAAATGAATCCGGTCCTGAGTATAGTCGTTGGGTATATTGACATGTTTTTTTCGTGCAATGAGACAGGCCTCATCGAGAAGGGCTTCCATATCTTTTATATGTTCCGGTTTGGCACGGAGGTCGCCTACCGTTGCGCTGTATGCAGCTGTCATGATATTGAATGCGCAGTTGAAAATATATTTTTTCCAGATAGCGGCTTCAATGTCTTCTTCTACAATGCAGGTAACACCGGTGGGGGCAAACAGTTCGTGAACGGTCTGCAGTGCCGATATCACGGCAGGATCTGTAGAACGGGTACCGATGCGCAGGGTGGCATAATCGCCTTTCTGCACGATGGTGTAATCCGGTTCGCTGCCGGAAATGATATAGATGAGAGAATCGACAACAATGCCTTTCTGCAGGGTGTCGCGTGTTCTGTCTGCAGGATCAATACCGTTCAGAACGGGAACAATGATGGTATGATTGTCCACGATGGGAGCCAGCTGACGGCAGATCTGCTCCAGAGAATAGTTTTTCACGCTGATGACCAGAATATCAGCAGTACCGATTTCGGATACCTGATCGGTGACAAGAGCCGGGGTTACATGGCGGTCACCGATAAATTCGCTTTTCAGAGTCAGTCCGTTTGCTTGCAGATGGTTTTTGCGGTCTCCTCTGGCGAAAAATGTGACGTTTGAATAAACGGAAGCGAGGGCAGCGCCAAGAAAGCCACCCACACCGCCCAGACCGGCCACAACGATCCGGGCATCTGAGAAATTGTTTGAAGTGTTCATAAATAAAATCCTTTCGTTTGCTGCAGGCGGAACTCCGCTGTCATGAAGCGGCAGGGAAAATACCCGCCTTGCTGTTGATCTGCTTAACAGTTTACCACAGATTCAGGCTGAATGCACGCAGGACATCCCGGCGCTGGCTATACAGACGAAAGAAAGCACCGGACTCTGCAGGGTCTGATGCTTTCTTCTCGGGATGTTATGCAAAATGGATATTTCCAGAATTACTGAATTATTATTCCTTAAAGGTTACCTTTCCTGTTTCGATATCGTAAACAGCAGGAAGGATTTTCAGGAGCCCTCTGTCCACCCGGTCTTTGAGAACCGGATTTTCCAGCAGTCTCTGTACGCTGTTTTCAGCATTGAGCCATTCACACTTTCTGGGATCGTGCTCACTCTTAATGGCCCAGCGGATCTCATCGGTGATAAAACGGACGCTGCCATGGCCGCCGCCTTCCAGTGTAGCGTGGACAGCACCGCAGTGCGTGTGCCCCATTACAACAATAAGAGGAGTTTCCAGATGATCCGCTGCATATTCTGCAGAACCGGATTCATTGATGCCGATGACATTGCCTGCGTTTCGGATGACAAACAGATCGCCGAGACCGGCGGAGAAAATATGCTCCGGAGGAACCCGGGAATCACCGCAGGTGATGATGACAGCGTAGGGTTTCTGACCGTTTTCTGTAAGGTCAAGTCGTCTGGCATCACTTAAAACGGACGGATTGCAGTCGTGGGCTGCATAATATTCATTACCTTTTTTAAATCGTTCTAAAGCTTCGTGGTACATCTGATCACTTTTCCTTTGCATGATTTTTGTCTGGCGACTGTGACCGCGTCAACCGGGCGGTAGTATGACTATATCATGACAAGGTGAAAATGTCCAGAAATGAATAAAACAATTGTAGGAATATTGTAAAAATGCACAAAAATAAAAGCCGCATTTGTTTGGTGCGGAATAAAACAAAGATTACTGTTCAATCTGAGTGACATGTGATATACTAATGTAAATGAGGAGGAACTGTTATACGGAGGCTTGATTCATGGAAAAACAGCAATCCATTATGGATACAATCAATATATTATATGATACATTTTTTGAACAGGAGAAAAAGATAGCGAATTATATCATCCAGCACCATCAGGAAGTGGTGAATATGACCATCGGTGAACTGGCGGAGGCAAGCGGCACCAGTGTGGCTACCATTTCCCGGTTCTGCAAAAAGTGTGAGACAGATGGATTCCATCATCTGAAGATCAGTCTTGCCCGGGAAATCGTGGAAGGAGATTCGGACATGCCGGTTTCCAATCATATTTCCAGAGACAATATCGGGCAGTCTCTTCAGAATATTCTGGCGAATAAGGTGGAGGAGCTGAAACAGACCGTATCTCTGATCGATGAGAAACAGCTGAATACGATCCTGGACTGCATTCAGCATGCAGGGGTGGTTCAGCTGGTGGCTGTGGGAAATACCATACCTGTTGCGCTGGATGGTGCTTTTAAGCTGAATGAGATCGGCATCAAGGCGGTAGCCGGTACGATCTGGGAGACACAGCTTGCCTTTACGCTTTCACTGAAAAAAGGAGATGTTCTGATAGCAATCTCCAATTCAGGTGAGTCAAGGCAGGTCGTTAAGATGGTGAGGGCGGCCAGGAAAAATGGTGCAACAACCATAGGGATCACCAACAATCCAAAGTCAACCATCGGCAGCGATGTGGATTATCATATTCAGACTGCTACAAGAGAAAAACTGTTTCTCAATGAATTCTGCTTTTCAAGGGTTTCCGCCATGACAGTTATGGAGATCCTGTATCTGTTTCTGACGGTGGGGCAGGAAAGAAGCTATGAGCACCTTAGTGCGTGCGAAAATCTGATCGCAGATGAGAAAGTCTGAGAAACGTATCAGGAAGAACTGAAATATATAAACCTGCAATATAGGAACTGTAATATAAAAAGACTGGAAAGAGACAGGAATATAAAGAGCCTGCAATATAAGAAGACCGTGATATCCGATCTGACCGGGGACGTCCATGCTCCCGGCGCACAGACGAGTTCACGGTCTTTTTTTAACGCATTTCCATGAAAATAAGTTTCATCTCTGCATCTGCTGATTTTCTCGCGAAGTACAGGAATTAATACAATCATACGTCATGATGCACAAAGTGACCTAATTACAGGACAGATATGGATGTAAAAATTGTCTATTCTGTATAAAAATAATTTTCTTGCGGCAAAACATTGACAATAATTATTTTCGTGATATAATACGAGACATGAAGAAAAATATCGCGATAGAAGTAATTCATGAAAATTAATTACATAAGAAATGTCCCTGATGTGAAATGAAAGTGAAATCAAAGGAGAGAATAAGATGCGGATTACAGAATTGCTGAGTAAACAAGCCATCGATCTGGATGTCAGTGTTAATTCAAAAGCCGATGTGATTGATTACATGACAAGGCTGCAGGAAAAAGCAGGAAATCTGAACGATAGAGAAGAATATAAAAAAGGTGTTCTGGCACGTGAAGAGGAAGGTACTACCGGAATCGGTGAGGGAATTGCCATTCCTCATTCCAGAGGCCCGGCAGTTAAGAAAGCAGGTCTGGCAGCTATCGTGGTAAAAGATGGTGTGGATTATGAATCCATGGACGATGAACCGGTTTATCTGGCATTTATGATTGCTGCACCGGAAGGTGGCGGAAATATTCATCTGGAAGCGCTGGCCAGATTGTCTACCATGCTGATGGATGAAGACTTCAAGAACGCTCTGATCCAGGCAAAATCAGCAGATGAATTCTTACAGATCATTGATGACAAGGAAAATGAACTGGACGGAAAGAAGAAGGCTGCTGCGGCTGAGGGCGCAAAAACCGGATACCGGATTCTGGCGGTTACAGCCTGCCCTACCGGAATTGCCCATACTTTCATGGCAGCAGAAAATCTGGAGAAAAAGGGAAAAGAAATGGGAATTCCCGTTAAGGTTGAAACACAGGGCGCTGACGGTGCAAAAAATGTACTGACACCGGAAGAAATTCAGGCCGCAGAATGTATCATCATTGCAGCTGATAAAAATGTGGATCTGGCCCGCTTTAATGGAAAACCGGTGATCGTTACCAAGGTTGCGGATGGCATTCATAAACCTCAGGAGCTGATCGAACACGGTATCAGCGGTCAGGTGCCTGTTTACCATCACAGCGGCAGTGCATCGGAACAGATGGAGACCGGTGAGAAGGAAAGCATTGGAAGAAAAATCTATAAAGACCTGATGAATGGTGTATCTCATATGCTTCCTTTCGTAATCGGCGGCGGTATCCTGATCGCTCTTGCTTTCCTGCTGGATGATTACAGTATTGATCCTTCCAATTTCGGTAAAAACACACCGGTTGCTGCATATCTGAAAACAATCGGCGAATATGCTTTCGGCATGATGCTTCCGGTATTATCCGGTTATATTGCCATGAGTATTGCGGACAGACCCGGTCTGGCGGTAGGTTTTGTAGCAGGTCTGGTTGCCAAAGCAGGAAGTACATTTGCAAATCCCGCAGGCGGTGATGTCAATGCCGGTTTCCTCGGCGCTCTGTTTGCCGGTTTCGCAGCAGGTTATCTGGTACTCGGACTGCAGAAACTGACTTCCAAAATGCCTCAGGCATTGAACAGTCTTCGTCCGATGATCATTTATCCCGTATTCGGTATCTTCCTGGGCTCTGCAGTAACAACACTGATCAATCCTTTCATGGGAATGATCAATGATGCGCTGACAGGAGTTCTGAACAGCATGAACGGAGCCAGCAAGGTGCTTCTGGGTATTGTTGTAGCAGGTATGCAGTCTGTTGATATGGGCGGCCCTGTAAATAAAACTTCTTATGTATTTGCAACTTCCCAGCTGGCAGAAGGCAACTTTGAAATTATGGCAGCGGTTATGGCAGGCGGCATGATTCCTCCTCTGGCAATCGCACTCTGCACTACATTTTTCAAGAACCGTTTCACACAGAAAGAAAGAGAATCCGGTCTGGTTAATTACGTACTGGGATTATCCTTCATTTCTGAAGGTGCAATTCCCTTTGCAGCAAGTGATCCGCTCCGTGTGCTTCCTTCCTGCATCATCGGTTCAGCAACTGCAGGCGGACTGTCCATGCTGTTCGGATGCACGCTGAGAGCACCTCACGGCGGTATTTTCGTATTGCCTACCATCGGACATCCTCTGCTGTATGCACTGGCAATTCTGGTCGGTTCTGTCGTAGGCTGTCTGATCCTGGCTGTTCTGAAAAAGCCTCTGAAAGAAGCTGAATAATAATCTGCCGGCTGAAAAGAGCGGTTTATTGAAAAGCATAGTTTACTGAAAAGAATAATCTGCTGAAGAGAATAATCTGCTGAAGAGAGTAATTCGTTAAAGAGAGTAAGGAGAATTAGATCCAATGAAACAGAAATGTGCCCGCAAAGCATTTGAAATGATTGAAGACGGCATGATCGTTGGATTGGGGGGCGGCTCTACGGTCGCTCTCCTGATCCAGGAGATTGAAAAACAGAATAAAAATATTCGTGCAGTAACTCCTTCTCAGGATACCATGGAATTATGCATGGAACATCATATTCCGCTGGTTCCGCTGGAACTGGTGGACCATATCGACATTGCATTCGATGGATGTGATGAGCTGGACTGGAATCTGAATGCATTGAAAAGCTGCGGAGGAATCCATACCAGAGAGAAAATCGTGGCATCCATGGCGAAAGAGTATGTGCTGCTGGCTGATGAAGGAAAGTGGAAGGAAACACTGGAATTTCGGTATCCGGTAACGGTCGAGGTGATTCGTCCGGCAAGAAAATATGTACGCAGACGCCTGGAAGAGCTGGGGGCTGTGGTGAAAGAACGCCGCGCAGACGGTAAAACCGGCACGATGATCAGCGATGACGGCAACTATCTGATGGAAGCAGCATTTTCCCATGTGGAAGATACGGAGAAATTATTCAGGGAACTGGAAGCAATTACCGGAATCGTGGAACACTCACTTTTTTACGGAACAGCTGAAAAAGCTGTGATTGCAAAAAAAGACGGAATAGATATAATAGAAAGGAATCGGTAGAGATGGAAAAACTGAACTGGGGTATTTTGGGAACAGGATGGATCGCTCATGAAATGGGTGAAGCGCTCAATGCAGTAAACGGTGAAATTTATGCAGTATGCGATACAACGCTGGAAGGTGCTCAGAAATATGCAGCGGAATTCGGCGTAAAAAAAGCGTATGGCAGTGCGGATGAGATGATTGCCGATGATAATGTGGATATTGTTTACATTGCAACACCTCACAACCTGCATTATCAGTTCCTTCTGAAATCTGTAAAAGCAGGCAAGCATGTATTCTGCGAAAAATCCATCACGGTAAACAGCCGTCAGCTGGAAGAATGTGTGGCAATAGCTGAAGAAAAAGGTCTGGTGATCTGCGATGGCATGACACTTCTTCATATGCCGCTTTACAAGAAACTGAAGCAGATGGTAAATGATGGTGCCATCGGTAAGGTGAAGATGGTACAGGTGAATTTCGGAAGCTGTAAGGAATACGATGTGAAAAACCGTTTCTTCTCCAAAGAACTGGCGGGCGGCGCATTGCTGGATATCGGTGTTTATGCCACAACATTTGCAAGATATTTTATGAGCAGCAAACCCGATGTAGTTCTGACAACAGCCAATTACTTCGAAACCGGCGTAGATGAAACCAGCGGAATCCTGATGAAAAATCCCGATGGAGAGATGGCAGTCATGGCCCTGACCATGCGTGCAAAACAGCCCAAACGCGGTGTGGTAGCCGGTGAAAAAGGATTTATCGAAGTATGCGAATATCCCAGAGCAGCGAAAGCGACCATTACTTATACCGAAGATGGCCATACGGAAGTAATTGAAGCCGGCGAAAGCGCAAAGGCACTTCAGTATGAAGTACAGGATATGCAGGATTATGTAAGAAATCACGGAGGACAGGAGAATCTGAGAATCGTCCGTGATGTAATGGAAACTCTGACTGCTGTAAGAAATCAGTGGGGCATGGTATATCCGTTTGAATAGTAAGAAGGATAAGTAAAAAGGATATGTCCCATTGAGTCAGCAGAGGGGAGAATTCTTTCAGGCAGGGAAAAGGTGGAAAAATGAGCAGAAAATATTTCTTTTTCGACATTGATGGAACTTTGACAGACAGAACGACAGGACAGATTGTTCCGTCGGCTGCAGAAGCAATCAGAAAACTGAAGCAGGCAGGACATTTCGTTTCTATTGCCACGGGCCGGGCGTTTTATAAAGCGGAAAATTTCCGCAGAGAAAACGGATTTGATCATATGGTGTGCAACGGCGGACATGGAATTGTATATGAAGGTGAACTGAGAGAGAATCGTCCGCTGGATTATGAAAAAGCAAAAGCAGTCTATGATCAGGCAATTGATCTGGGCTACGGTGTGTTTACAGCCATTGATGATTCCAAAAAAGTCTATGCCAGCAGTTTTCGCTTTTATGAACAGGCAGGTATGCGCAAAGAACCCACCACGTACATTGTGGATGAAACTTTTGACCCGGCAGACGGCGGTGTCATCTATAAAATGTATATATCCATCCCTGAAGAAGAGGAAGAACGCCTGACTCTGAAAGACACTCTGGGACATCTCCGCTTTGAAAAGCCGTATCTCATGTTTCAGCCTGATGAGAAGAAGGAGGGAATCCTCCGGATGCTGGAATATGCGGGAGGTGCTCCTTCCGATGTGGTGGTTTTCGGCGATGATTACAATGATCTGGTTATGTTTGACGAACAGTTCTATTGTGTCGCCATGGGCAACGGATGCGATGCCCTGAAAGAAAAAGCCGACTACGTGGCAGATAAAAACGTGGAGGACGGCATCCATAAGGCATGTGAAGCACATGGATGGTTCTGAAACGTGAAAGTTACTGTTCGGACTTCGGCCGGGGTAATACAGTGGTGAGGCAGAATGACTGTGGTATCCTGTACAGGGACCCGCTTTCGCTCGGGATCAAACGCAGCGGATGCTAAATTCGCGAACCGTTCATTCGAACGGCCCGCTCATTAAGCACCGGCGTTTTCTACGGTCCCTTTTACAGGATACCACAGTCATTCTGCCGCCGCAGGCTGTTTCATCCCGGCAAAAATGAAGTGCCGGACAGTATGGGAAAGAAACGAATAATATGCCAGCTGCGCAGACTGAATTCAACGTCCTGACGTCAGTTCAGACCTGTATTCAACTTGCTTATGCGCTTCTCCTCCCATGTGCTGTTCAGAGCTTCGTTCCGCCTGAAAGGAGAAAAACTTTGCGGCAGAAGAACCATGGTATCCTGTTAAGGGGGCCGTTGCGGATACGCCGGCACTTGCTTTTTCAAGCATCAGCGCGGAAAAAGCTTAGTACCGCTGCGTATCGGCCCGAGCGAGAGCGCGCCCCCGTACAGGATACCATGGTCCTTCTGCCTCACAGACTTCCCTCCTTTCAGGTTGAAGTCTGAACAACAATATGCATATTTGCTTGACATATTTTTACATGAATGTTACAATACTTTTCAAATATAACAGACTAAAGCGCTGAACGGGAAGAGTAGCCGAAAGTCAGGAATTTCAGCAAGCGGCAGTTGATGGAAGTGCCGCATTTCATGTCGGTGAAAATCACCCGGGAGCTTCACATTGAAACTTTTTTATCAAAAGGAGTAGAGTCTGACGTGGGCTGCACGTTACAGCAGCATCGGATAACCGGCGGGGCAGATTTTTTATATGATAATGATTTCCTTTCGGTTTGTCCGGAGTGAGTGCGGAAGCAATTCCGAATTCAGGTGGTAACGCGTGTACGGCACGTCCTGTTTGCAGGACGTGCTTTTTTGTATAATAGGAAACTGCGTTTCCTGATTATACAAAAAAGCTCCGCGAGGATCGCACTGCGGCGGAAAGGAAGATGTCACTGAAGTGACCCGCCGCAGGCGGAGAATCTCGTGGAACGAGATTCTTTTTTATACTGTTCAAGACCAGCTTCGAAAATACTGTCTGGCTCTGAACAGCAACCCTTTCTTTAAACACAAAATAAAAGGAGCAATAACATGAAAGACATTGTCGAAATCAGATGGCACGGCCGCGGCGGCCAGGGTGCAAAGACTGCAGCACTTCTGCTGGCAGATGTTGCATTCCAGACTGGTAAATATGTACAGGGCTTCCCTGAATACGGTCCGGAGCGTATGGGTGCTCCCATTACGGCTTACAACCGGATCAGTGACAAGGAGATTCGGGTTCATTCCAACATTTATGATCCCGATTATGTAGTTGTAGTGGATGAGAGCCTGCTGGAAACAGTTCATGTAACGGACGGTCTGAAAAAAGAAGGCGCCATCGTAATCAACACGGAAAAATCAAAGGAAGAAATCATGCCTCATCTTCATGGATACGAAGGAAAGGTTTATACCATCGATGCGAGAAAGGTTTCCATCGAAGCACTTGGTAAATATTTCCCCAACTCTCCCATGCTGGCAGCCATCGTAAAGGTAAGCGGCGTTATGGACAGAGAAACCTTCATGAAAGAGATGCGCAGCTCATTTGCACATAAATTTGCCTCCAAACCGGAAGTAATCGAAGGTAACATGAAGGCGCTGGAGATGGCATTTGACCAGGTACAGTAATTATTGATTTTTGAAACGAAAGGATTAAGAACATGGCTACAGATATGAGTAAGATAAATGAATCCTGCAGCTGGAAAGATCTGACTGAAGGCATGCAGGTTTATGAAGGCGGTTCCTCTGCGAAATTCCATACAGGTGAGTGGACCGCGATCAAGCCGGAATTTGATGCGGAAAAATGTACACAGTGTCTGCTGTGCGTACCTGTCTGTCCCGACAGCGCAATTCCGGTTTCCGATTATAAAAGAGGAGAATTTGACTATGATCACTGCAAGGGCTGCGGCATCTGCGTAAATGCCTGCAAACCCGGTGCAATTACCATGAAAGGAGTAAATAAATAATGGCCAGAAGAGATCGTTTATCCGGTAATGAAGCGGTTGCGGAGGCACTTCGTCAGATCAACCCCGATGTAATGCCCGCATTCCCCATTACTCCTTCAACAGAAATTCCCCAGTATTTTTCAAAATTTGTGGCAAACGGCCAGGTGGATACGGAATTTATCCCCGTTGAGTCGGAACACAGCGCCATGAGTGCCGCAATCGGTGCAGAAGCAGCAGGTGCCAGAACCCTGTCCGCTACATCTTCCTGCGGTATGGCTTATATGTGGGAGGAATTATACATTGCAGCATCCAACCGTCTGCCCATCGCACTGGCGCTGGTAAACCGCGCTCTGTCCGGCCCCATCAACATCAACTGCGACCATTCCGATTCCATGGGCGCAAGAGATGCAGGCTGGATCCAGATCTACGCAGAAAACAATCAGGAAGCTTACGACAACATGGTGCAGGCATTCCGCATTGCAGAGCATAAGGATGTACGCCTTCCCATCATGGTATGTCAGGACGGTTTCATCACCAGCCACGCAGTAGAGAACATTACACTGCTGGAAGATGAAGAAGTTAAGAATTTTGTAGGTGAATATCATCCCGAGCATTACATGCTGAATCCTCAGGAAACCATGGCGATCGGACCCTACTCCGTAACCAATTACTATATGGAAGCAAAACGCGCACAGGCAGAAGGTCTGCACAATGCAAAACGTGTCATCAAAGAAGTAGCAGATGAATTTGCAAAGATCAGCGGCAGACAGTACGGCTGGTTTGAAGAATACCAGATGGAAGATGCTGAATATGCAATGGTTCTGATCGGTTCCGCTGCAGGTACTGCGAAGGATGCCGTTGACAAGCTCCGCGCTGAAGGCAAAAAGGTGGGTCTGATCAAGATCCGCATGTTCCGTCCTTTCCCTGCTGAGGAAATCGCACAGGCTCTTAAGAATGTAAAGGCCGTTGCTCTGATGGACCGTACAGAAAGCTACAATGATCACGGCGGCCCCATCGGTGCCGAAGTGATGGCAGCCCTGTTCCGTGCAAAGATCAGCTGCGAAGCAGTTAATTATGTATACGGTCTCGGCGGCCGCGACGTCCGCGTGGAACACATTGAAGAAGTATTTGCAGAACTGGAAAAAGTGGCTGCGGAAGGTACTGACAGCGCATACCGTTATATGGGCTTAAGAGAGTAATCAGGAGGAAATGCAATGAGCTACAATTTTAAAGAAGTAATGAATCGTCCTGAGCGTCTTGCTCCGGGCCATAGAATGTGTGCAGGCTGCGGCGGTACCATCGCTGTAAGAAACGTACTGCGTGCGCTGCATGAAGGCGACAAGGCCGTAATCGGCAACGCAACCGGCTGTCTGGAGGTATCCACCTTCATGTATCCCTATGTAGCATATCAGGACAGCTACATCCACAATGCATTTGAAAATGCCGGCGCAACCATGAGCGGTGTGGAAGGTGCCTACAAAGCGCTCCGCCGCAAGGGCAAACTGGATGAAACATACAAATTCATCACCTTCGGCGGTGACGGCGGTACCTACGATATTGGTCTGCAGTCCCTGTCAGGTGCAATGGAAAGAAACCACGACATGGTTTACGTATGCTACGATAACGGTGCATATATGAACACAGGTATTCAGCGTTCCTCCGCAACACCCATGTATGCGGACACCACAACAACACCCGTAGGCTCCGAATCCAACGGTAAGCCTCAGAACCGCAAGGATCTGGCACAGGTTATCGCAGCACACGATATTCCCTACGTGGCACAGACCACATTTACCAGAAACTTCAAGGACCTGCACACCAAAGCAGAAAAAGCCATCTACACCCCCGGCGCAGCATTCCTGAACATCATGGCACCCTGCCCCAGAGGCTGGAGATACAACACACCCGATATCATGGAAATCTGTCGTCTCGGTGTGGAAACCTGCTACTGGCCCTTATTCGAAGTCATCGAAGGCAAATGGGTATTGAACTACACACCCAAGCAGAAACTGCCCATCGAAGACTGGCTGGTAAAACAGGGCCGCTTCAAACACCTCTTTAAGAAAGAAAATGAATATCTCATCGAAGAATTCCAGAAGGAAGTTGACAGAAGATGGGAAGACCTGCTGAAGAGATGTGAATAACACGAAGTAAAACAGAAAAAACTGTGGATAAGAATGCCGGCCGCATCGGTTATTGCTGATGCGGCCGGCTGTTTTGGATTTCAGTTTTCCGGATATGCAAATAAAATTAACAAATATGCAAACAAGGTCAATAAGTGAACAAAGTGAAAGACAAAATATTTTGCTTATTTTTGCATTTCAGCAAAGTGAAATAGAGATAAACAAACAAATAAACAAAGCGAATAAAAAATAAGCAAACAAATCAGCAAAATGAATGGAAAATAAGCAAACAAATAAACAGAGCAAATGTGAAATCAGCAAAGTAATTCTGGAATTTTACTTTGATGCAAAATAATGGTTTTAGGGTAGTTCTACTGCGGCTGTTCCGATCATTTTAATCTGTACCTCTTAGCAGCACCTCTGCCGATAATATCAATCAGGCCGTTTTCATGCATTTGACGGGTAAGCAGATATGCTCTCGTCTTTTTGATGTTCAGCAGGTCCTGCAGATCTTCGTCGGTCATTTCTTCGTACTCTGACAGATAATCTATTACCGTTTTCATTTGCGGAGTTATCACTGCGGGAACGCTTCCGGCTGTTGCCGGTGTCGTTTCAGTTGCTTCTGATGTTGTTTCGGCTGCTTTTGCACTGGTATTCATATTGGGGAGTAGCAGTTTAAAAGTATTTGTAGTGACTTCGATACGGGGCTGCGCAGCACAGTCTTTATACAGTGCATAAATTTTGCGGATGCCGGTGCCGTAGGATTCAATTAGCTTCAACCGATGGAATATTTCTGCCAGTTTGCGGTTGCGGGGCTGGGAAATGCCGCTGCGGATATCGTCAGCCGAAAGGCCGGGCAGCAGGCCTCCAATGGAAATGAACTCCATGCAGGAATCATTGACATTGATAATGATACTGCCGCTGTAGCTGTAATCACGATGGATAAGCGCATTGAGTAAAGCTTCACGTAAAGCTTCTTCAGGGTAATCCGGCAGTTCAATCCGCGTTAATCCATTGAATGCAGCAGCGGTGCGGTTGCAGAGCGTAAGATACGAATAACTGTCATCCAACTGCCTGAAAATGGAACCGCCGAACTCCTTTGCATCCTTGAATGTGGTGTTGGCTTCATCACCAAACACAGCGATTTTGGTAGTGTGCTGACACTGATCAGACAAAATCAGTGCCAGATTGGTGTACAGATCGTCATGAAGGTTCCGCAGACCAAGGGCAATATATTTTTCTTCAGAAAAGTCAACCTTATATCGCCTGAAGGCGCGCTCTGCTTCATCAAAGGACAGTTCCTGGGTGACCGTGCGCATTTCTTCGAACACATCTCCATCGGAGTCCTTGATCATTCTGCGAATCTGGTCGGGGGAAGCCTGTACACTGGATGCACCCTGGCGGACATATACACCGGTGGGTTTCATACCTTTGGATTTCAGATAATAAGGCTTATAGCTTCCTTCGCCAACTTCAATCCGAATCACTTTATTCTCCTGAAGGACATATCGGATGAACATGGTGACATCCGGTGCAATAGCATCGCGGATACCGTTTGTCAGGCGGGTATAGGTTTCATCTACATTGTCGATGCCGATCAGATTACCCTCATCATCAATTCCGATGTAGATAATACCGCCGTCGGTATTTGCAAATGCGATCACTTCCTTATAGATGTCATTGATCATCTGAGATTTATATTCAATACGTTCGCTTTCATACTGCATATACAGCCCCTCCTTTTCCTCTGCTTATGTGAATCTGCCTCTGAACGTTTACGATTATATTATATCCGGATTTTCACTTTTTACAATAATGAAAAGTGAATTTTCACTCTTTGTTCACTTTTGAACAGTGAAAATTCACCTTTTATTCACTGCAACAGTGAAAATTCACTTTTTATTCACTTTCAGATAGATTCCCGCGCCGACTGCGGCGACGATCATTTCCGTTGCCGGAAATGCCAGCCATACGCCTGTGATGCCGAACAGCCAGGACATGATAAATGCCGTGGGGATGATGACAAACAGGCCTCTGAGCAGAGAAATCAGCTGTGCCGGCGCTGCTTTTTCCATGGATGTAAAGAATACGGAGATGATCGTATTGAATCCCATGAAGAAAGCGGCTGTGAAGTACAGCTTCATGCCTTTCAGGGCGATTTCCCGAAGTACCGGGTCATTTTCGCTGTTGAAGGCCTGTACGATGGGGCTGGTGAAGAAAAATACCAGAGCGTAGATCAGGCAGGAGAGGATGCATACCGTAATCAGCGCATACCGCAGTACCTGACGGATGGTGTTTTTCTCGCCGCGGCCGAAGGCCCGGCTGATCAGCGGCTGTACGCCCTGCGCCATTCCTGTGAAAATGGAAGCCACAACCAGTGAAATATTGGCAACCACGCCGTAGGCAGCGACTCCGGTGTTGCCCTCCAGTCCCAGAATAATGATATTGAACACGATGATGACGATGCCCGAGGAAAGTTCTGTAACCAGTGTGGGTAGTCCCAGTGAAAAAATCGATGCAATGATGGAGAAACGGGGCCCGGTTTTCACAAGATGAAAATGGTTCTTTCTCCGAATCAGGTGCAGGGACAGGATCAGCATCCCCACCACCGGTGAAAAGCCTGTAGCCAGTACAGCACCAAGAATCCCCATCTGCAGGGGGAAGATAAAAATATAGTCAAATACAATATTGAAAAAACTTCCCATCAGCATGGCAAACATGGCAAGCTTCGGCGCTCCGTCGTTGCGTACGAAGCAGATGAGAATGTTGTTCATGATAAAAGCAGGTGAAAACAGAAATACCACATGAATATAGGTTTTCGTCATGGCAAAGGTCTGGGCATCTGCACCCAGAAGCCGTGCAATGGGTCCGGACAGAAACGTGCCGGTTACAATGAAAATAAGGGCCAGAGCCACAGCAGCATAAATAGTATTGGTAAAAATGATATCTGTTAATTTATGATTATCGGATGTTCTGTCTTCTCTGTTTTTCGATGAATCTCCGGTTTGGCTGCCTTCCTTCCGTCCTCCGGAGATGGAATATCTGGTGGCACCGCCCATTCCCAGCATCAGGCCGCTGCCGTACACAAAACTGTAGACCGGAATCGCCAGATTCAGAGCTGCCAGTCCATTTGCCCCCAGCCCGTTGGCAATAAAAAAGGTATCCGCCAGAATATAGCAGGAAAGACCGATCATCCCCAGAACATTTAAAGAAGAATATTTAGCAAAATCTTTAAAACAACCTGAAATTTTCATGATAACCCCCTTTTCAGAATCTGCCTGGCTCCGAACAGTAACATAATTCGTAATCCATAACTTATCAGCCGGCCGGAAAAAAACGCCGGTATTTCGTATCTTCCGATATGTCCTGCACTAATTAACAAACTGGTAATCAGTACAGAGAATATCGGTGCCTGCTGACACGAAACCCGACGCTCCATCCTACCCGGCGGCAGGAATATTAATGTAACTGACCGGAACCATGCAGTATTGATAAGGCTGGCCCTGAGCAGTTACCTGTTTTGCTGTATATTTTCAGTGACAGGAATTATAACACGAAAAAACAAAAAAGCCAAGTACAAAATCAGGGGCGGGGTTACTGTTCAGGACTTCTGCCGGGGGAGGGAAAGGTTGTGAGGCAGAAGGTGTTTTCACTCTTCAGGCGAAATGAAGTTCTGAACAGTACATGGGAGAAAAGCGCATAATCAAGTTGAACACACGTCTAAACCCGCGTTGAATTCGGTCTGTACAGCAAGCATATTATTCGTTTCTCTCCCCGTACTGTTCGGAGCTTCCTGTGCCGGGATAACATAACCTGCGGCGGCAGAATGACTGTGGTATCCTGTAAAAGGGACCGTAGAAAACGCCGGTGCTTAGCGAGCGGGCTGCCGCAGGCGGTCTGCGAGTTTAGCATCCGCTGCGTTTGATCCCGAGCGAAAGCGGGTCCCTGTACAGGATATCACAGTCATTCTGCCTCACAATCTATATTTCCCCCGGCAGAAGTCTGAGCAGTAACAAAAACGCACTTAAAGATTCCAAAATCCGGTTTTGTTTCGTATAGTTAGTATAAGGCCGCGGTGTTATACAGATATGGTTCATTTAATTGAACCTGTTGAATCTGAAGAAAAGAGGTATTTATGAAACCTGATGATGTAGATGTTAATGAAGGAATCCGGATGCGGGATCCGGCTGTGTATGCGTATCTGATGGAAGAGTACGGCCGGCTTCTGTGGGTGATTGCTGCCGGGATTTTGAGTGGGACGGGAAACCGGGAAGATGTGGAGGATATCATATCCGATGTATTTCTGGCTCTGTGGGAAGAGCCGGGCCGGTTTGATCCGCAGCGGGGCAGCATCAAGACATGGCTGTGTGTGAAAACCAGAAGCTGTGCCATTGATTTTCTGAGAAAAAGCTGCAGACAGGATCTGTCACTGGAGGAAATCGATTCACCGGAATCCGGTGAAGATGACGTGCTGGAAGAAATCATGTCAAAGCAGAATATGGACTGTATTCTGGAGCTGATCCGGCGGCAGAATCCACCTGACCGGGAAATCCTTATGCTGCGTCTGGTATATGAAATCAAACCGTCACTGATCGCAGCGAAGCTGAAACTTCCTGCGGCGGAAGTTTACAGACGGATCAAAGCAGGGAAAAAAAGACTCAGAAAAGAATTGGAGGGGA
>JAQYDI010000132.1 GCA_028724245.1 Lachnospiraceae bacterium | reverse complement strand
TCTGTTGGGACACTCGAATATCAATACTACCCGGATCTATACGCTGACAACCGGAGAGGACGAAGGAAAACAGATGGAAGTCATGGGATTAGTTGTCTGAGCAAAAATGCGGCGGAGGAGGTGGAAAAATAAAAAAACCACATAATGTTTGTTATGTGGTAAGTAAGAACTGTTATTACATATCTCTTTTTTATCAATCACTATTCTAGCAAACCTGTTTTTAAAATGCAATCATTTTTTTTCGCAAAAAGTTCCCAAACAAGATAAGTGTAAATACAAATTCGACAAAAATCAACAAAAATTGAAGCAAGTTATGACAAAATACAAAAATTTAAAGAAAATAATAAGCCATTTACCACATAACAAACATTATGTGGTGAAAGAGAAAGCGCGGGAGAGAGGATGGAACCGCCTGTAGAAACAGCAGGTGTCCCGTAATCTGTAAGATGGGAGAGTGTGAAATGCGAAAAAGAGTAAAAAAATCCCTAACGATTTTGAATGTGCTGGCGTTGCTTTTGTCCTTGTTCTGCAATGGCGGAATGTTCGTGAAGGCAGAAGAAACGCCACCGGAAAAGAAATTGACACATGAGAAGACGGTGACTGAGAATCCGGATGGTACCTATGATCTGAGACTAACTGTGTCGGGAGCAGTGGGCAGCGTTACTGAACCGGCAAAACTGGATGTGGTTTTCGTGCTGGATGTGTCTACCAGCATGAGAAGAGATTTGGATAAAAATAATGAAAATCTTCAATATGGCTATAGCAATGAAAGGATTATAAAAGCGTCCGATGCAATAAAAACAATGACCGAAAGTCTGTCTGCAAATCAGAAGATAGATCCTCGCTATGCATTAGTCACATTTGGTACCAAAGCTGCGACGGATGGCACGTGGTATGGAGATAAAACGCAATTCAACAGAAAAGTACCGACCACAGTGGAATATAATAATGGAACCAATTATCAGGATGGTTTGATTAAGACAAAAGGATTACTCCAAAATACAAGACCGAATGCAAGTGTCGCTGTTGTGTTTGTTTCGGACGGGGATCCAAGTATCTATAACACAAAATATGGAACGGATGGAAAAGGCAGTGGTTATGATTCAACTGCCATGTTAAAAGCGCAACAGGAAATGCCGACTCTTTCAGCAGATTTCTTTTTTACTGTGGGTGTTGGTATGGCAGCCAACTATTCAAAGCTGGAATATCTGACGAATCCACAGACGGATGGGAGTCCCGCCAAAGGTATGGATATTTCTTTGGCTCAGGGAATGGAAACAAAGAATTATGCAGGTACAGACACAGATAATTTAAAGAAAGCATTTGACGAGATTGAAGCAAAAATCACAAATATTTTATGTGATCATGTGGTGGTTACGGATGACTTAAGTGAAAATGTTCAGCTTGTAATGAGTGCCGCTAAACCTGTGAAACTGGTTGTATCTGTTGAGGACGCAACAGGAAATGTGAAATATGGACCAAGTGAAACGCTTGCAATACCGGCAACAGAGAAAAATGCAGCTGTGGAACTTTCGGCAGAATATAAAGATGGTCAGATACAGCTTGTTTTTCCGGAAATGTATCAGTTGGAAATCGGTTGGAACTATGTAGTAACGGCACAAATTGAGGCAACAGAACAGGCTTACGAGAATTATCGCTCAAATGGAAATCAATATCTGGATATTAGTGACGACGCAACCGGAACTTATGCTAAGCAAAGTGGTCTCTATTCCAACGATAAGGCGGAAGTGACTTATCATTATAAAGATCAGAATTATACAGAAAAATATCCAATGCCGGTGATCCGGCTTCATCCGGGAACGTTAGTTGTACAAAAAACAATTACAGGTTTGGATGGCGATAAAGAAACCCTGGATATTTTGAAGAAAACACTTTCATTTGATGTTGAATTGAATGGAAATGTGACAAATCACAAACTGAGTGAAGATTTTAGCTATGATAGTGAGACGAAAAAATACAGTTTCAGCATCAGTGGACTTTCTCCAAATACACAATATAAAGTCACAGAAAAAGGTGCGGAAGCAGAACGATATGAAGTGGATATGACTGCGGATCATGCGCAGGGCGTGATTGGAAAAGATGAAAATGTGATTGCGGAGTTCACAAATGCATATACGCCGTCCGACCGTATCCTGACAATTATAAAAAAAGTTTCCGGTAATATGGGAGATACGGACAAAGCAT
>JAQYDI010000131.1 GCA_028724245.1 Lachnospiraceae bacterium | reverse complement strand
CATCATTATCCTTTTGAGAATGAAGATCTGTTCAAACAGCAGTTCCCCGCTGATTTTATTTCCGAGGCGGTGGATCAGACACGTGGATGGTTCTACTCTCTGCTGGCGATTTCCACTCTGATTTTTGATCAGGCTCCTTTCAGAAATGTAATTGTTATGGGTCATGTTCAGGATAAAGATGGACAGAAGATGTCCAAATCAAAAGGCAATGCGGTAGATCCTATGGAAGCGCTGCAGATGCATGGCGCAGATGCCATTCGCTGGTACTTCTATACCAGTTCAGCACCCTGGCTGCCCAAGCGTTTCCACGACGGAGCAGTTACGGAAGGACAGAGAAAGTTCATGGGTACGCTGTGGAATACCTATGCATTCTTCGTACTGTATGCCAACATTGATGAATTTGATGCAACAAAATACACTCTGGAGTATGATAAGCTGTCTGTAATGGATAAATGGCTGCTGTCCAAGCTGAATCTGGTGGTAAAAGGCGTGGATGAGAACCTTGCTGCATATAAGATTCCCGAAGCAGCAAGACTGCTGGAAGAATTTGTGGATGATATGAGCAACTGGTATGTAAGACGAAGCAGAGAACGTTTCTGGGCAAAAGGCATGCCTCAGGATAAAATCAATGCTTACATGACACTGTATACCGCTCTGGTTACGATTTCCAAAGCAGCAGCGCCCATGATTCCGTTTATGACAGAGCAGATCTACAGAAATCTTGTCTGCTCACTGGATAAAGATGCACCTGTCAGCGTACATCTCTGCGATTTCCCTGCAGTTCAGGAAGAGTATATCGATGCGGAACTGGAAGAATACATGGAGACCGTTCTGAAGGTTGTTGTTATGGGACGTGCGTGCCGCAATGGTGCCAATATCAAGAACAGACAGCCCATCGGCCAGATGTTTGTTAAGAGTGAAGTAGCGCTGCCTGAATTCTACCAGTCCATTATTGCTGACGAACTGAATGTGAAGAAGATCACATTTACGGATGATGTCAGAAGCTTTACTTCCTACAGTTTCAAACCTCAGATGCGTACCGTAGGTCCGAAATACGGCAAACTGTTAGGAAAAATCAAAGGCCTGCTGGCAGATCTGGACGGCAATAAAGCAATGGATGAACTGAATGAATCCGGCGCACTGAAATTTGATGTGGACGGCACAGAGGTTGTTCTGACGAAGGATGATCTGCTTATTGATACTGCTCAGATTCCCGGTTTTGTTTCCGAACAGGATAAGAATATCACAGTTGTACTGGATACCAACCTGACACCGGAACTGAAGAAGGAAGGTCTGCTCCGCGAAGTGGCAAGCAAGATCCAGACCATGCGTAAAGAGGCTGATTTCCAGCTGACAGATCATATCACGATCTATGCGGAAGGCAATGATGAAATTGAAGCACTGCTGACAGATCATGCGGAAGAAGTAAAGGGCTACGTACTGGCAGACAGCATTGTGACCGGCTCCATGGATGGCTACAGTAAGGAATGGAGCATCAACGGACATAAGGTTACTCTTGGAGTAAAAGTTAACGCATAAGACAGAAATGGAGATTTAAATGGAAAACTTAGATAAAAAGACATTTAAAAAGGACATTAAGGACTTTCTGAAGAATTTTTACCGTAAAACCATTGAGGATGCAGATAAGCATCAGCTGTTCAATGCGGTTGCCTATGCACTGAAGGAATATATTGTGGAAGACTGGATGGCAACCCACAAGGCATATGATGAACAGGATGCGAAGATGGTGTATTATCTGTCCATGGAGTTTTTGATGGGACGCGCTCTGGGCAACAATATCATCAACCTGCAGGCATCTGATGCAGTAAAAGAAGCTCTGGAGGAACTGGGTCTTGATCTGAATGAGATCGAAGATGCAGAAAGAGATTACGCACTTGGCAACGGCGGTCTGGGCCGCCTTGCTGCCTGCTTCCTGGATTCTCTGGCAACACTGGGCTATCCGGCATACGGCTGCGGTATCCGTTATAAATACGGTATGTTCAAACAGGAAATCCGTGATGGAT
This sequence comes from Lachnospiraceae bacterium, assembly GCA_028724245.1. Lineage (GTDB taxonomy): Bacteria > Bacillota > Clostridia > Lachnospirales > Lachnospiraceae > TWA4. The sequence goes on along the minus strand of JAQYDI010000131.1, from coordinate 17,585 downwards.
ACCAGAAAGAAGTGCCGGATGACTGGCTGAAATACGGCAACCCGTTTGAAATCCGCCGTGATGAATATGCCAAGGAAGTGAAGTTCGGCGGCTATGTCACGGTAACAAAGGATGAGAACGGACGCGATCATTACGGACTGGAAGGATATCAGGCAGTCCGTGCTGTTCCCTATGATCTTCCTATTGTGGGATACGGCAATCATGTAGTTAATACGCTGCGTATCTGGGATGCTGAGCCTGTCAACACTTTTAATCTGGAAGATTTCGGCCGCGGCGATTACCGCAAAGCGGTCGAGGCTGAAAATCTGGCGAAAAATATTGTAGAGGTGCTGTATCCCTGCGACGATCATTATCAGGGAAAGGAACTGCGTCTGAAGCAGCAGTATTTCTTCATTTCCGCATCCGTTCAGACTGCGATCGAGAAATATCTGAGGAATCCGGCGCATACAGATCTGCATAAGTTCTATGAAAAAGCCTGCTTCCAGCTGAATGATACTCATCCCACAGTAGCAGTACCGGAATTGATGCGTATCCTGATGGATGAATATAACTTCACATGGGATGAAGCGTGGGATGTAACCACAAAAACCTGCGCATACACCAACCATACGATCATGGCAGAAGCTCTGGAAAAATGGCCCATAGAGCTGTTCTCCCGTCTGCTGCCCCGTATTTACCAGATCGTAGAGGAAATCAACCGCCGCTTCTGCAATCAGATCTGGGCTATGTATCCTGACTGCGCACAGGAGAAGATCAGGAAGATGGCAATCATCTATGATGGACAGGTGAAGATGGCCAATATGGCAATCGTTGCAGGTTTCTCTGTAAATGGTGTTGCCAGACTGCATACGGAAATCCTGAAGCATCAGGAACTGAAGGATTTCTACGAGATGTTCCCTGATAAATTCAACAATAAGACTAATGGCATCACACAGCGCCGTTTCCTGCTTCACGGCAATCCGCTGCTGGCTGACTGGGTAACCGGCAAGATCGGCGACGGCTGGATTACCGATCTGTCTCAGATGAAGAAGCTGGAAGCATATGCGACCGATCCCAGAAGTCAGGCGGAATTTATGCAGATCAAGTATCTGAATAAGGTTCGTCTTGCAAAGTATATCAAGGAACACAACGGAATTGAAGTCAATCCCCGTTCCATCTTTGATGTACAGGTTAAACGTCTTCATGAGTACAAACGTCAGTTGCTGAATATTCTGCATGTTATGTATCTGTACAATCAGTTGAAGAGCAATCCGGAGATGGATTTCTATCCCCGTACCTTTATTTTCGGTGCCAAAGCGGCAGCAGGTTATAAGATTGCGAAACTGACTATCAAACTGATCAACAGTGTGGCAGATGTAATCAACAATGATAAGAGTATTGACGGCAAGATCAAGGTTGTATTTATTGAAGATTACCGTGTATCCAATGCAGAGTGGATCTTTGCGGCATCCGATGTCAGCGAACAGATCTCCACAGCCAGCAAGGAAGCTTCCGGTACCGGCAACATGAAATTCATGTTAAACGGTGCGCTGACACTGGGTACCATGGACGGAGCCAACGTGGAAATTGTGGAAGAGGTTGGCGAAGAATACGCGTTTATCTTCGGTATGTCTGCTGATGAAGTCATCAATTATGAGAAAAACGGCGGATACAATCCCATGGATATCTTCAATAATGATATGGAGATCCGCCGCGTGCTGATGCAGCTGATCAACGGATATTATGCGCCCGATGATCCGGAGCGTTTCCGCGATCTGTATAATTCTCTGCTGAATACGCTCAGTACATCCAAAGCAGATACCTATTTCATTCTGAAAGATTTCCACTCCTATGCGGATGCACAGAAGAAGGTGGAAGCTGCTTACAGAAACACTGAGTGGTGGGCAGAAGCAGCCATCCGCAATGTGGCCAATGTAGGTAAATTCTCATCCGACCGTACCATTCAGGAGTATGTGGACGACATCTGGCATCTGGATAAGATTCAGGTGGAGAAGTAAGGTTTCTTTTTCCTGGGCTGGTTTGGTGTCCAGGGGACGCACAGCGTCGGTGATACGAAGTCCTTCTGCGGGCTGAAAATGCCCGCGGCAGGACTTGTATCATCGGCGCTGTGCTGTTTTTTGGATGCCCCGACCAGCCCAATGGAAAGGAGAAACCTTATGGGGGCGTGGCGATTGTTGTCCAGGGGACGTACAGCGTCAGTGATACGAAGTCCTTCTGCGGGCTGAAAATGCCCGCGGCAGGACCTGTATCACTGGCGCTGTGCTGTTTTTTGGAAGGGCCGGCCAGCCCAATGGAAGGGAGAAACCTTATGGGGAGTGGAGATTATTGTCCAGGGGACGTACAGCGTCGGTGATACGAAATCCTTCTGCGGGCTGAAATGCCCGCGTCAGGACTTGTATTACCGGCGCTGTGCTGGTTTTCTGTTTTTAGTTTTGTGAGTGGTTTCGGTATTCTGTGGGGGTGCAGTGGTAGGTTCGGTAGAATAATTTCGAGTAGTAGCTGGAGTGGTTGAAGCCGCAGTGCTGGGCTATTTCCAGTATGCTTGTTTTTTTGCTGCTCAGCAGATTGCGGCTGACTTCCAGTCTGTATCGGTTCAGGAATTCAATGGGGGATTGCTGTGTGTATTTTTTGAATATCTGACAGCATTTGTTGCGGCAGACGTTTCCTGCATTTGAGATATCGGATAATCCGATTTTTTCGGGGTAATTCCGATAAATGTAGGAGATCATATTCTGATGAATGATGGCATCCGGTTCTTTTTCTTTTGGGGATGTGACGGAGCTGATATCGGGGTGCCGGATCAATTCTCCCAGGAGAAGTCCCATGACTCCTGCAATCTGCAGTTCGTAAGCTTCTGCATGTTCTTTTTCCATTTCTGTTATCATGTCAAGATATTTACGTATTTTGTCCGTATTGCTGTTTTCTGTGCTGCAGTGCAGGTACTCAAAACCTGCATTTTGAAGCAGCGGTTTTATAAGCTGGTTTCTGAGCTGATGATGTTCCGGCAGCAGATCAGGATGCAGAATGATACAGGTAAAATCGCAGTCCTGCTGCTGAAAGGCGTAACCATAATGCATCCGGCGGCTGTTTATCGCAAGACAGTCTCCCTCTTTCAAAAGCAGATTTTTTCCGTTTATCCAATAACACATATTTCCTTTGTGAATTCTGATAAATTCAAGATCTTCGTGCCAGTGGCACAGGGAGCGCATGCCTGCATACATGGACAGCCATCCGCTGCGTATATAAATGGGGATTCCGGCAGAATTATAAGGAATGATTTCCGAATCATCCGGCATGAGATTGATGTGAATTTCTGTATTGCTCATATTCAGTTCTCCTGTACAATAGGTATTCCAGGTAATCATTTCTGAATGTGTAATCGTTATATTATACGGCGACTATTGTTATTGATTTCATTAAAATAAGTGATTATTATTATACTGTCAATCAACGAAGGCGTCAAATGAAAAATGCAGGATCCCGCAGGATAAGGAGAAATATGATTTACAGTCAACAGTCAATTAACAAAAAGGTAGCCGGTTTCGTTCTTCCCATTGCCGTTCAGAATCTTCTGGCTTCGCTGGTGAGTGTTTCCGATGCGCTGATGCTGGGGATGCTGGACCAGAATGCTTTGTCAGCAGTGTCTCTGGCCACCCAGATTCAGTTTGTGTTAAATCTTTTTTTCAGTGCTTTGACCGTGGGTATGACTATTCTGGCTGCCCAGTACTGGGGGAAAAGAGATATTCCCGCCATGGAACGGCTGCTGGGTACCGCACTGCAGATATCTGTGGGAATTTCTCTGCTGTTTTTTCTGGCTGCACAGTGTTTTCCGGAAATACTGATGCAGGTATTTACTTCCGATGCAGTGTTGATCCATACAGGCGCTGCCTATCTCCGCATCGCCGGCTGGTCGTATCTGCTGATGGCTTTGCCGCAGGTTTTCCTGTGTATGATGAAAAACAGCGGTCGGGTGATTCGAAGCACGTTGTATGGAGGCATTGCCGTGGTCATCAATATTGTTCTCAACGGCATACTGATTTTCGGCCTGTTCGGTCTGCCTGCAATGGGTGCAGCCGGAGCAGCTGCAGCCACAGTGATTGCCATCGGTGCGGAACTGTTTCTTGTTCTTGCGGAAAATTACAGAGTCGATCTGGTACGCCTGCGCTGGAAATATGTAAAATCGGGAAATATCCGTCTTTTGAAAGAATTTGCACAGTATTCACTGCCGGTTCTCGCTGATCTGCTGGTATGGGGGCTGGGGTTTACCGTATTTTCCATTATTATAAGCCATATGGGAAGCGACGCGGTTGCAGCCAATTCTGTTGCCAACACAGCAAAAAATATTATTTCCTGCTTCTGTCTGGGACTGGGAGGGGGAACTGAGATTATCATAGGAAATGAACTGGGGAAAAACAACCTTGATGCTGCAAAATGGTGTGGAAACAGATTGCTGTGTCTTGCCGCCTGGACAGGTATCATTTCCGGTGCGGTGCTTGTAGTATCTTCCCCGCTGTATCCGGTGCTTTTTTCTTCACTGAGCAGCCGTGCTATGGAATATTTGAAATGGATGCTGCTCATCTGCGGCTTTTATATGGTGGGAAAATCCATCAATGTCACGTTAATTGACGGAGTTTTCTGTGCAGGAGGAGATACCCGGTTCGGTTTATGGTGCGATGTCATCATCATGTGGATGGTCATTGCCCCGCTTGGAGCGCTGGCGGCATTTGTTTTGAAACTGCCCGTTCCCATCGTCTACTGTATACTGAGTCTGGATGAATGTTTGAAAGCGCCGGCCGCATATATGCATTACAGAAAATATCAATGGGTTAAGAACCTTACATAAAAGGAAAATATACAGTGTTTTTGAGGCTGGTCCTGCATCGTTAAAAGATTTTGAAGGAGGAAAAATAATGCAGAAAGAAACAACAGTGAATTTAAGTGAACTGAATCAGAGAGAGAGAAGAGATCATGAACTTCCCTATCGGGCAGATGAGTCGGTGGTGGAAGAAATGAAACGTACACGCAGGCTGCTGAGGGCATTTAATACCGCCGATCCCTGCGATTTTGAAAAACAGGCTGAGATTGCATCCCAATTGATTCCGCATGCAGACGGAGCCGTTGGACTGACCCAGCCATTTTACTGTGATTACGGTACACATATTCACGTCGGCAAAAATTTCATAGCCAACTATAATTGTACCATTCTGGATGTGGGAAGGGTCGACATCGGTGACAATGTAATGTTCGCTCCCAATGTTTCCATTTACACGGCAGGCCATCCGATCCATTATGAAATGCGGAATACCGGATATGAGTACGGAATCCCTGTAAAAATCGGAAATAACGTATGGATTGGAGGAAACAGCGTTGTTACTCCCGGTGTAACCATAGGGGATAATGTGGTGATCGGTGCAGGCAGTGTTGTAACAAAAGATATCCCTGCAAATGTGATTGCAGCAGGAAATCCGTGCCGTGTGATCCGTCAGATTACAGAAGAAGACAGGAAATATTTTTATAAAAAAAGAGAATTTGATATTCAGGTGGAGGGGTAAGGTTTCTTTTTCCTGGGCTGGTTTGGTGTTCAGGGGACGCACAGCGCCGGTGATACGAAGTCCTTCTGCGGGCTGAAAATGCCCGCGGCAGGACTTGTATCATCGGCGCTGTGCTGTTTTGTGGATACCCGCTGCCCGCCCAATGGAAAGGAGAAACCTTATGGGGGATGTTTTTTGACAGGATGGCTTGTGGTGGGGTATAATGGGTGTAAGTTTTTTGTGGCTGTGGGTCCGGTCCGTTGTTTTGCGGCCGGGTTTGCGGCGGAAAGGAGTTTTTATGGCTAAGGTTATTGCGTATATGGCGAATGGTTTGGAAGAGGTGGAGTGTCTGGCGGTTGTGGATGTGCTGCGCCGGGCAGGTGTTGAGGTGATTCTGGCTTCTATTCATGATGGAAAGAAGATTGAGGGGTCTCATCATATTTTCATTGGTGCGGATGCGCTGGCGAAGGATGTGGATGCTTCTGATGCGGATCTGATTTTTCTGCCGGGTGGGATGCCGGGTACACGGTATCTTGGAGAGTGCAGTATTGTTACCGATGCGGTAAAGCAGGCTGCGGCGGATGGAAGAAGAGTGGCAGCCATCTGTGCAGCTCCCAGTGTTCTGGGTGAGCTGCATCTGCTGGAGGGCAGAAAGGCTACCTGTTATCCCGGTTTTGAAGATAAACTGTACGGTGCGCATCATGTATCAGACGGTGTTGTTACCGATGGCAATATCACTACCTGCAGAGGTCTGGGATATGCCATTGCGCTTGGTCTGGAACTGGTTAAGCTGCTGATCAGTGAAGAAAAATCACTTGAGATCAAAGCTGCGATCCAGAGAGACTGATTGCAGGAACTGATTTACTGTTTTTACTGCTTTCCGGGCACGATATCGCCGACTCCCTCTGCAATGACTCTGGGGCGGTAGGGGAACTGATTGATGTTGTCCATGTTGGTGACACCGGAAAGAACAAGAAGTGTGTCGAGACCGCTTTCGATGCCGGCAATCATATCGGTATCCATGCGGTCTCCGATCATTACGGCATCATCTGAGTGGACACCCAGCATCCGCAGACCGGTCCGCATCATAAGCGGATTGGGTTTGCCCACAAAATAGGCCGATTTGCCGGTGGCCAGTTCGATGGGTGCAATCAACGACCGGCAGGCGGGGACTGTGCCGAATTCAGTGGGGCCGGTCAGGTCGGAATTGGTGCCGATCAGTTTGGCGCCTTTTTCCACCAGACGAACAGCCTTTACGATGGTTTCATATCCGTAGGTGCCGGATTCTCCCACAACCACATAATCGGGATTCACATCATTGCAGGCAATCCCTGCTTCATACATGGCATTGAACAGACCGTGTTCGCCGATCATGAAGGCACTGCAGCCCGGACTCTGGCTGCGCAGAAAAGCAGCAGTTGCCATGGCGCTGGTGTAAAAATGCTGCTCATCGATATCGAGTCCCATTCGTTTCAGTTTCAGATGCAGTTCTTTTGGCGTAGAGTGATTGGCATTCGTTAAAAAAAGAAAATGTTTGTTATTTTCGTAAAGCCAGTTTACAAATTCCGTTACACCCGGCAGAAGACGGTTGCCGTGGTAGATCACGCCATCCATATCACAGATAAATCCGCTTTTTTCACGTATGATTTCCATAAAATAAATTCTCCTTTTTGTGATTACAGTATCAGGATACCCTTATCCTATAAAAATCATAATAAATATCTGTAAAAATCCCGTAAAATTGTTTATCACAGCCCGTGTTTATCCCAACCCGGGAAAATTTCTGTTTCTGCAGATGGTGAAGAATACAGCTCTGTCTCAGTGGGAGTCCTGCTGATCGTCCATAAAGCTGTCCAGTACCCCATACAGCTCATCACGTCCCATTTTAGTTTCTGCGGAAAACAGGATCAGCCTGTCTTCGGGACGCAGACCCAGGCCTTTTCTAAGAACGGAAGTCTGCTTCTGATACTGGCTCCGTTTCAGTTTATCCGCCTTTGTGGCAATAATAATAGGATAAAATCCATTGTGCACGATCCAGTCGTACATGTTCTTATCATTGGCAGAAGGCTCATGGCGGCAGTCAACCAGCAGGAAAACCGCCTTCAGGGAAGGTGAGGTGTGCAGATATTTCTCGATCATCACACCCCATTTGGCTCTTTCCTCTTTGGAAACCTTTGCATAGCCATAGCCGGGCAGATCCACGAAAAACATGGATTCGTTCACATTATAGTAATTGATGGTCTGGGTTTTCCCCGGAGAAGAGGAAGTCCGGGCGTAGGATTTCCGGTTGCAGAGCGCATTGATCAGGGATGATTTTCCCACGTTTGATTTGCCTGCAAAAGCAAATTCGGGTATTGTATGAAGGGGAAGCGTGCTGGTGATACCGCACACTGTTTCAAGATTAACTGATTTAATAATCAAAATAAGGTCCTCCTATTTGAATAAAGATTTAACAGCAAAAGAATAAATATCCTGGCTGTTTTTGCTCCAGTTGTTGCAGATGGCAATGGCCTGTTCCTTGCTGGGAACGGAAATTTCCAGCGCAAACAGCAGATTGCGTCCTTCCTTTACCTGACAGCGGACCATGTATTCCTGGCCGCTTTTGTAGTATTCGGAAGTGATGCCGGATTCATTGCGCAGCTTTACCTGATTATCATGGAGAAATGTATCAATTTCGTCAATAATGGCCTGTGAAATATTGGAACTGAAATAGGAAATCGTTTCTTCTCCGGCTTCCGTTATGGTATAGTGGGAAGAATTATGTAAAGATTCCGACATGATCAGCCCGGTATCCACCAGTTCGTTGATTGCCTGCTGGAATGTAAAATAATCCGTATACTCATGATCAAGAAAGAAGCTAAGCATCTGCGAGTTTGTCAGTGGAAACTGTACCTGATTCAGCATGTACAGTACCATTAATTTATATAAAGTCATCGGCTCCGTCATTGGTTTTACCTCCGTTTCATAAGCTGTGCATCGTTTGATAACCTATCCCTAATAGTATCAGGAATATCTTCTGAAATCAAGGGGATTGCTGTTCAGAACTTCTGCAGGTATATTTTTAAAGATTTTACTTGAATCCTGCACGGGAGGTGTGTTATAATAACCACTATGAATCACATTTGACGATAAGATTCATTTCTATAATAAGTCAGCGTATGGGCTGACTCCATTCATTATTATCTCGTTTTAGGAGTAGTATTCATGCAGGAAAATTTATCATCACTTCCGCTTACAAAACTGCGCGAAATGGCCAAAGAGCGCGGAGTTAAGCGTATCACATCTATCAGAAAGTCGGATCTGATCGAAATTCTTCAGAAACTTATGGAGCAGGAAGGTGAGTTCTCACAACCGTCTGCTTCGGAGCAGGAGCCGCAGCGTACAGGCAGAAAGGATTCTCCTCAGGAACGAACCGGAGAAGAAAAAGAGCAGAAAGAATCCGAAATTGCTGAAAGAAAAAACAGTGACTATTCAGAAAAAAAGAGAATTGAAAACACGGAAAAAAGCAATCCTCGAACTGCGTTTGTCAATCAGGAAGGAGCGGGAGAAGTCAATCAGAGGAATGGACGATCCTATCGTGTAAACCGCAGTAATATGTCATATGACAATCGAAACAGCAGCGGAAACCGTTATGGGAATGACAACCGCGGTAATAACGACAACCGCAGCAATAATGACAGCCGAACCGGCGATAATCGTTGGAAAAATGACAACCGAAGCAGCAGCGATAACCGGAACGGTGTCCGTTACGTATATGGGAACAGCAATGACACCCGCAGTGACAGCCGAAACGGCAATGATGCCCGAAGTGACAGCCGGTACAGTAATGATACCCGCAATGACAGTGACAATCGAAGCCAGGTTGATACCCGCAGTCAGAATGACAATCGAAGCCAGACTGATACCCGCAGCCAGAACATGAACAGCGATAACAGCAGCCGCAGACCGGCCAGAGCCGAGGAACTGGAAAGTCTTGACAGCGGTCAGGTGGCCAATGGTATTCTGGAGATCAGCAATGAATACGGATTTATCCGCAGTGAGAATTATCTGACCGGCGATAATGACGTGTATGTATCACCTTCACAGATCCGTCGTTTTAATTTGAAGACCGGTGATATGATCGAAGGTGCGATCCGTATTTCACAGTACAATGAAAAATACCCTGCCCTTTTGTACATTACCAAAATCAACGGAGAAAACCCAGAGAATGCGGTAAAACGTCCGGCTTTTGAAAGCCTGACTCCCATTTTCCCCGACAGCAGGCTTTCACTGGAGACGCCCGGCTGCAATACGGCCATGCGGATCATGAATCTGTTTTCTCCCATCGGAAAGGGGCAGCGCGGTATGATCGTGTCACCGCCCAAAGCCGGCAAAACAACGCTGCTGAAGCAGATCGCCAATGCAGTTAAGACAAATCATCCGGAAGTGCATATCATCATTCTGTTGATTGACGAGCGCCCGGAGGAAGTTACTGACATTAAAGAATATATCGAAGGACCCAATGTTGAGGTTATTTATTCCACATTTGATGAACTGCCTGAGCACCATAAACATGTATCGGAAATGGTACTGGAGAGAGCAAAACGTCTGGTTGAGCATGGTAATGATGTGATGATTCTGCTGGACAGTATTACCCGTCTTACAAGAGCGTATAACCTGACTGTAACAGCCAGCGGCCGTACGCTGTCCGGCGGTCTTGATCCGGCGGCTCTGCATTTACCGAAGAAATTCTTTGGTGCGGCCCGCAATATGAGAAACGGAGGCAGCCTGACCATTCTGGCAACCGCGCTTGTGGATACAGGAAGCCGTATGGATGATGTGGTATTTGAAGAATTCAAGGGAACCGGCAATATGGAAATCGTTCTTGACCGCAAACTGTCGGAGCGCCGCGTATTCCCCGCCATTGATCTGATGAAATCCGGCACCCGCCGTGACGATCTGCTTCTGACACCGGAAGAACAGGATGCGATGCAGATCATCAGAAAAACACTGAATTCAACGAAGCAGGAAGAAACCACGGAACGTGTGATCAAAATGATCGATAAAACAAGCAGCAACACAGCCATGATCGATGTGATCCGCAGATTTCGTTCCGTTCCCAATGTTGCAGATCTGAAAGCTGATTCCGGAGAGCAGTAAATGCAGAAAATGCGCTTGCATTTCCGGAAGGAGTGTGTTATAATGCGAAATGGTTTGGTCTGAGTGATGTCAGTACCGGATTATTTGCAAATTATAATTATAATTGATTATGTGATGGTTGGAACCATCAGGAAAGGTTTAGGTGTCGACATGAAAGAAGGAATCCATCCTAAGTATTATCAGGCAAAGGTTGTCTGCAACTGCGGTAACGAATTTGTAACAGGATCTACAAAGGAAAGCATCCACGTAGAAATCTGCTCCAAGTGCCATCCTTTCTATACAGGACAGCAGAAAGCAATCGCAGCTCGTGGTCGTATCGATAAATTCAATCGTAAATACGGTACAAAATAATCTGCGTTTATACATCGGCAGAGATGACAAGTTGAGGCCTGTTGCAGGTCTCAACTTTTTTGGTTAACCGGGCATCGGTAAGAAAGGAACTGGATGAAATCATCAGGTATTGGCGGTCAGGCGGTTATTGAAGGCATCATGATGAAAAATGGTGACGATTACGCCGTGGCTGTGAGAAAAGAAGATCATTCTATTGAAGTATTAAAAGATGAATATAAACTTATGACAGGGGAGAACCGTTTTCTGGCCCTGCCGTTTGTCAGAGGTGTGTTTAATTTTATAGATTCCATGGTACTGGGAATCAAGACGCTGACCTGGTCAGCCAGCTTTTTTGATGAAGAAGAGGAAGAGGCAAAGCCGGGGTTTGTGGAGAGACATTTTTCCAGAGAGACGGCGGAAAAGCTGTTGATGGGATTTACGGTGGTGCTTTCCATCTGTCTTGCTGTGGGAATTTTCATGGCACTTCCTGCGTTTCTGGCCGGACTTCTGGGGAAGGTGGTTCATTCTCAGTTTCTCCTGTCTGCTCTGGAGGGAGTGGTCAGACTGCTTCTTTTTATTCTGTATGTGGCACTGATTTCCCGTATGGAGGATATCAGGCGCGTTTTCATGTATCATGGAGCGGAACATAAGTGCATCAACTGCATTGAGCACGGACTGGAACTGAATGTGGAGAATGTCCGGAGCAGTTCCAAACAGCACAAGCGCTGCGGAACCAGTTTTATGCTGTTTGTCATGCTGATCAGTATCATTCTGTTCATGTTTATCCATACGGAGACCATGTGGATGCGTGTGCTCAGCCGGGTGCTGCTGATTCCGGTGGTGGCTGGTATTTCCTATGAGATCCTCCGTCTGGCCGGAAACAGTGACAATTTCCTGATCAATCTGATCAGCAAACCGGGTTTGGCTCTGCAGAATATGACCACAAAGGAACCGGACGACGAGATGATCGAGGTAGCCATTCAGGCTGTGGAAGCCGTTTTTGACTGGGACAAATGGCAGAAAGAGAATCAGGTGAAGCCGTCGTGAAAGATACAGCGTGCAGTTGCCGGCAGTGTCTTCTGAACGGACAGAAGATGCTGGAAGAGGCCGGTATTGAAGAAGCAGGAAGCGATGCGTGGCTGCTGTTTTCGGAAGCATTTCATATGAGCCGTGCACAGTATTATATGGATATGAACCGTGCCTGTGATCCGGAGAAAAGAATACAGTATGAAAATTGGCTGAAACTGAGAGCACAGCGGATACCGCTTCAGCATATTACCGGTCATGCGCCGTTTATGGGGTATGAATTTTATGTCAATGAGCATGTGCTGACTCCGCGGGCGGATACGGAAGTGCTGGTGGAAAAGACATTTGAAGCAGTGAAAGCGATTGACGGCAGAAACAAAAACGGGGATGGTTGGGACAGGCCGGTGAAGATCCTTGACATGTGTACCGGTTCCGGCTGCATTGCCGTCAGTCTGGCCTGCATGGCCGGGGAACAGGGGATTTCCTGCGAGATCTTTGCTGCGGACCTGTCGGAAGAAGCCCTCGCTGTGGCTGCCCGCAATAACAGGGAACTCTGTCAGGGACAGATCCGCCTGGTGCAAAGTAATCTGTTTGAAGCGTTGCCAGATACCCTGGAATTTGATATAATCGTTTCGAACCCGCCTTACATCAAAAGTGAGGAAATAAAAGGTCTGATGCCGGAGGTGCGGGATCATGAGCCGCGTATGGCGCTGGACGGAAAAGAAGACGGTCTGTATTTTTACCGGAAGCTGGCTGAGGAAGGGCGGCATTTTCTGAAGCCCGGCGGAAAGATGTTTCTGGAGATCGGTTACGATCAGGGCGTATCGGTTCCGGAGATTCTGGGAAACAGTGGCTATGCCTGCTGCAGAGTAATCCGGGATCTGGCAGGTCTTGACCGGGTGGTGACGGCCGACAGACTGTAAACAATATTTTCAGAGGAAAATCAGAGGGAGAACAATATGTTTGATAAATTGGAAGATATACTGATTCGCTATGAGGAGATCATGCAGGAACTGAACAGTCCCTATGTTACAGAGGACCAGAACCGTTTCCGCAAGCTGATGAAGGATCAGGCGGATCTTGCCCCCATCGTGGAGGCCTACAAGTCCTATAAGCAGGCAAAGCAGGATGCAGAGGACAGCGTAGCCATGCTGGAAGAAGAGAATGACGAAGAGATGCGCCAGATGTTAAAGGAAGAGCTGGCCGATGCGAAAAAGCAGATCGAGGATCTGGAACAGAAGCTGAAGATTCTTCTGCTTCCCAAAGACCCCAATGATGATAAAAACGTATTTGTGGAAATCCGTGCCGGTGCAGGCGGAGATGAAGCGGCGCTGTTTTCTGCAGAACTTTACCGTATGTATTGCCGTTATGCAGAGCGCAACCGCTGGAAAACCGAGATGGTAAGCGTCAATGAGAACGGCATCGGCGGATTTAAGGAAGTTGTATTCATGATTACGGGACAGGGTGCCTATTCCAAACTGAAATACGAAAGCGGTGTGCACCGTGTACAGCGTGTGCCTGAAACGGAATCCGGCGGAAGAATCCACACTTCCACCAGTACGGTGGCAATTATGCCTGAAGCGGAAGATGTCGATGTAGAGATCGATATGAATGATATCAAATTCGATGTATTCCGTGCATCCGGCAATGGCGGCCAGTGCGTTAATACCACCGATTCCGCAGTTCGTCTGACACATATCCCTACAGGTATCGTTATTTCCTGTCAGGATGAGAAATCACAGCTGAAGAATAAAGACAAGGCGCTGAAGGTACTGCGTTCCAGACTGTATGATATGGAGCTTGCCAGAAAGCAGAGTGAAGAGGCTGAGGCAAGAAGAAGCCAGATTGGTACCGGTGACCGTTCGGAGAAGATCAGAACCTACAATTTCCCTCAGGGACGTGTTACAGAGCACCGTATCAAGCTGACTCTTTACAAGATCGATTCCGTTATGGACGGCGATCTGGATGAGATCATTGACAGCCTTATTGCTGCGGATCAGGCGGCGAAGCTTGCCAAAATGAGCGAAGAAATTTAAAAATATGCAGAAAGACCTGTTTTATGCTGGAAAAAGCACCGGAACAGGTCTTTTTGAAAATGAAGCGGGGATAATGCATATGAAAAGAAATGGTAAAGCTGCCATTGTATGCTGTTCCAATGGTCTGGCACCTTCTCTGCGGGATCAGGTGCGTCTTTTGCAGAAAACGCTGGAGCAGATGAATATGGAGCCGGTTTTCAGTGATTATCTGTTTGCACGGGATGCATCCGGCAGCAGCGGGACTGCGAGGGAGCGGGCTGCTGCACTGATGCAGTTTTACAGAGATCCGGAAATTTCTGTGATTTTTGATATTTCCGGGGGTGATATGGCCAATGAAATTCTGCCGTATCTGGATTTTCGTGTGATTGCAGAAAGCGGAAAACGTTTCTGGGGCTACAGCGATCTGACCACGATTCTGAACAGCATTTATACAAAGACGGGTCAGCCTTCCGTATTATATCAGGTGAGGAATCTGGTCTCTTCTCACGGAGAAAAGCAGACGGCGGATTTTTCGGCAGCTCTTATGGAAGAAAACAGGGATTTATATCGCTTCAGTTATACTTTTCTGCAGGGAGATCATCTGCAGGGAATTGTGGTCGGAGGCAACATCCGCTGCTTTCTCAAACTGGCCGGGACACCCTGCTGGCCGGATATGCAGGATAAGGTTCTGCTGCTGGAAGCATTGGGAGGAACGGTGCCGCAGATGCGGACTTATCTGAGCCAACTGGATCAGATCGGGGTTTTTGAGCAGATACGCGGTATCCTGCTGGGAACCTTTACGAAAATGGAGGAAGGAAACTGCCGTCCTGCCATGGAGGAACTGGTTCTGCAGCATCTGAGAGAAAAACAGCGGGATATTCCTGTTGTAAAAACGGCGGAAATCGGCCACGGAACCAATTCCAAAGCGATTATGATCGGAGGGAAAATCATTTTGGAGGGAGGAAAGTCATGAATACACTGGAGATACTGGAAACATTACAGAAAAAAGCGCTAAGAGACGAAACATTGAGACGGGAACTGCTGGAAACAAGAAAAGCAGACAAACCGGTAGCTGCATTCTGCCGGAAATGTCAGGAGCTTGGCTATCCGCTGTATGAGATGGATCTGATCAGTGCAGGGGAAGATTTTTATGCATCCATGCGCCGCAGCACCAACGGAGGAGGAGAAAATTCACCCATGCTGGAAGGAGAAGACGATTTCTACGAACTCTTTTTCTGTGCCATAGAGAATATTTAACACTTGACTTCCGGCGTTTTCCACTTTATACTGTTACCAGAAAAGGGAGTAGCTGGCACAATATGTGTTTACACTGCCGTCAGTACGATTTTCGTGTGAAAATCCGGTTTTGTAACGAAGCAGCGAGACTTTTGTTGTATTTTAATCTGCAGCAAAAGCCTCGCTTTTTGCTGTTTTCAGAGTCATGATAAGGAGGAACTGATATGGAGATCTTGATTAATTTTATTCTTCTGGTAGTTGGATTTGCCATGCTGGTAAAAGGCGCGGACTGGTTTGTGGAGGGCGCTGCGGGGATTGCAGCCAAATTCGGAATCCCTCAGCTGATCATCGGGCTGACCATTGTTGCCATGGGTACCAGTGCTCCGGAGGCGGCGGTCAGTATTACAGCGGCCACGAAGGGAACTGCCGATATCACCATCGGCAATATTGTGGGAAGCAACATTATGAATGTACTGATCATTCTGGGTGTGGCTTCTGCTATTACGACAATGGCTGTGGCAGAGTCAACCGTGCGGTATGAGATTCCGTTTATGATTGCAATGTCGGTGCTGCTTCTGGTGCTGGGCTTCAGCGGCAATGAGATTACATTTGTGGAAGGCATCATTCTCTGGATTGCTTTTATTGCCTATTTTGTGTATCTGTTTATTATGGCAAAGAAAAATAAGGAAGCGGATCAGGAGGAGTTTAAGGACCGACCCTGGTGGCAGCTGATCCTGCTTACGGTAATCGGTCTGGTTCTGATCGTCTGGGGCAGTGATGTGACAGTAAATGCAGCCACTGCCATTGCAAGGATTGTCGGTTTAAGTGAACGTATCATCGGACTGACCATTGTGGCGCTGGGAACTTCTCTGCCGGAGCTGTTTACTTCTGTTATGGCTGCCAGAAAGCACAATGCGGACATTGCTATCGGTAATATTGTGGGCAGCAATCTTTTCAATATCCTGTTTGTTGTGGGAACCTCCGCACTGGTTACAAACATCCCCTTCGCTCCCAATTTCCGGATCGATATGCTTATTGCCATTGCGGCCGCAGTTCTGCTCTGGTGGTTCTGCTTCAATGACCGCAAACTGAAAAGGAACGAAGGACTTGTCATGCTGGCGTGCTATGCAGGATATTTCATTTACCTGATGGTTTGATCATTTATCCTGTTTTTACAGATTGTACAGAAAAAAATACAGAATCGATATTTTTTTTACTTGCAGAAATTTCTGCAAAATTGTATACTTGCAGTGTTTTGTTAGAATTCAAACTATATAATAGCTGTACAGAGATTCTTCTGATCGATCAGCTCTGTACAGCTGCAATACGGAAAGGACAGAATGCTGTATGACGGACAATAATTTTACAGAAGGCAGGATATTAAGCAAACTTTTTAAATTTATGATCCCCATACTGGGGGCTTTGGTTCTTCAGGCCATGTACGGCGCTGTGGATATTCTGATCGTGGGTCAGTTTGGTACGACTGCAGGTATTTCCGCTGTTTCAACGGGAAGCAATATTGTGAACCTGCTTGTATTTACGGTGACCGGACTTGCCATGGGCATTACTATTGTAATAGGTATGTATCTGGGTCAGAAAAAGGAAAAACGGATCGGAAAGCTGCTTGGCGGGGCAATCTGTTTCTTCGTGGCTGTTTCAGTTGTACTTTCCGTTATTATGCTGATTTTTGCAAGACCGTTGGCCATGCTGATGCAGGCGCCTGCGGAGGCTCTCGATCTGACTGTTACCTATGTGCGTATCTGCGGCGGCGGTATGATTTTCGTAGTAGGATACAATGTGATCAGCAGTGTTTTCAGAGGTCTGGGCAATTCCAGACTGCCGCTGATCTTTGTTGCAATTGCCTGTGTGGTTAACATTTTCGGAGATCTGTTTTTTGTTGCCGTACTGGGGATGAATGTGGCGGGTGCGGCTGTTGCGACGATTCTGGCGCAGGCGGTAAGCGTAGTATTATCAATTATGATCATCCGCAAACAGGAGCTGCCTTTTACTCTTACGAAGCAGGATATCCGCTTTAATTCGGAAATTTTTAACTTTGTACGGGTGGGGGCGCCCATTGCACTGCAGGAAATCCTGACACAGCTTTCCTTCCTTGCTCTGTGCGCTTTTATCAACCGGCTGGGACTGGAAGCTTCCTCCGGTTATGGGGTAGTATAACCCACGCAAATTAGAAGCCTGTTTCAAATTAGCATTTCCATGCTAATTCTGGATAGACTTTCTCTTTCGTGAAATTGGTTTCGGTGCTTTCTTGGTTTTGTTTTCTGCTGAAGCAGCTTTTGCATTTACAACC
>JAQYDI010000130.1 GCA_028724245.1 Lachnospiraceae bacterium | reverse complement strand
TAACTGTTCAGAGTCAACCTCGAAAACACGGTGTGTTTCCTCGGTGTGGCGTATCCGCCAAATAGATTTGTACGAAAAAGTGTTCGTGAATGCAAGCATTCGTCGCACTTTTTGTACAAATCTGCCTGGCTCTGAACAGTTACAAAAAGTAATCAATAAGTTATGTAGAAGGAGGTTAATTACAATGAAAGCATTTATGGACAAGGATTTTCTTTTAAGTACGGATACAGCGAAGGAACTGTATCATGAGTTTGCTTCTCAGGTGCCGGTGCTGGATTATCACTGCCATATCAATCCTCAGGAAATTGCGGAGGACAGAAAGTTTGAGAATATCACACAGGTATGGCTTGGAGGTGATCATTACAAATGGCGCCAGATGCGTTCCAACGGTGTGGATGAATACTACATCACAGGCGACGCACCCGACAGAGAAAAATTCCAGAAATGGGCGGAGACGCTGGAAAAAGCTATCGGCAATCCGCTGTTCCACTGGAGCCATCTGGAACTGCAGAGATTTTTCGGATATCATGGCGTGCTGAACGGTGATACGGCAGAAGAAGTATGGAATCTGTGCAACGCAAAGCTGCAGGAGGATTCCATGAGCGTCAGAAACCTGATCAGACAATCCAACGTGACACTGTTATGTACCACAGATGATCCGGTTGATGACCTGAAATGGCACAAGGCCATTAAAGAAGATGAAACTTTTGATGTTCAGGTATTTCCTGCATGGCGTCCTGATAAGGCCATGAATCTGGAAAAACCGGAATATCTGGATTATCTGGCAAAACTGGCAGAAGTTTCCGGTGTTGAGATCAGAACATTTGCTGATCTGAAGAAAGCGCTTACAAACAGAATGGAATTCTTTGATTCCATGGGCTGTTCCGTTTCCGACCACGGTATCAACTACGTGGCATACGTACCGGCTTCTGAAGAAGAAGTAGAGGCGATTTTTGCCGACCGTCTGGCAGGCAGACCGGTTTCTGCAGAAGCAGAAGGTAAATTCAAAACTGCATTTATGCTGTTTGTTGCTTCAAAATACCGTGAAATGAACTGGGTAATGCAGCTGCATTATGGATGCAAGAGAGACAACAACAAGAAGATGTACGCAAAACTTGGTCCTGATACCGGTTATGACTGCATCAGCAATTATGCACCTGCAGACCAGCTGGCTGATTTCCTGAATGCAGTGGAAGAAAACAGCGGCCTGCCCAAAACCATCATTTACAGCCTGAATCCCGGTGACGATGAACTGATCGGTACCGTAATCGGATGCTTCCAGGGCAGTGATGCCATCGGCAAGATCCAGCAGGGCTCCGCATGGTGGTTCAATGACAACAAGACAGGCATGATGAAGCAGATGACCTCTCTGGCCAATCTGGGGCTGCTGGGCAATTTTGTCGGTATGCTGACTGACTCCAGAAGCTTCCTGTCCTACCCCAGACATGAATATTTCAGAAGAATCATGTGCGAGCTGATCGGCGGCTGGGTAGAAAATGGTGAATATCCGAAAGATATGAAGAATCTGGAAAAAATTGTAAAAGGTATTTCCTATAACAATGCAGTCCGCTATTTCGGATTCGATCTGGAAACGAAATAATTCAGGAAATAAATTCAGAAGTAAGGAGGATTATAATGAACGAAGTTGTACAGAAAATTCATGAAATCGGCATTATTCCGGTAGTTGTTCTGGATGATGCAAAGGACGCGGCTCCTCTGGCTGAGGCTTTATGCGAAGGCGGTCTGCCCTGCGCAGAAGTGACTTTCCGGACGGACGCTGCAGAAGAATCCATCCGCATTATGGCAAAGGAATATCCTGATCTGCTGGTGGGTGCGGGCACTGTTCTGACAACGGAACAGGTAGACCGCGCAGTGGATGCCGGAGCAAAATTTATCGTAAGTCCGGGCCTGAATCCTAAAATCGTAAAATATTGTCAGGAAAAAGGCGTGGCCGTTCTGCCCGGTGTCATCACACCCAGTGAAATCGCACAGGCTCTGGAACTGGGACTTGATGTGGTAAAATTCTTCCCTGCAGAACCTGCAGGCGGTCTGAAGATGATTCAGGCCATGGGTGCTGCCTATACAACACTGAAATTCATGCCCACAGGCGGAATCAGTGCACAGAATGTAAAAGATTACCTGAAATGTGACAAAATCATTGCCTGCGGCGGAAGCTGGATGGTAAAAGGTCAGCTGGTAAAGGAAGGCAGATTTGATGAGATCAAAGCAATGTGTCAGGAAGCAGCTGAAATCGTAAAAGAAATCAGAGGTTAAGCGGAAAGGTTGGGGAATATGGAAATGGGAAATATGGGAAATAAGGATAATAAAAAATATGATCTGCTGTCTCTGGGCGAGATGCTGTTAAGACTTTCACCGCCCGGAAATGACCGCATTGCAACCAGCAGCGTATTTGAAAAGCAGCTGGGCGGGGCAGAATTGAATGTGGCAGCGGGTGCTTCACTGATGGGTCTGCACACCGGTATGATCTCCAGAGTACCGGACAGCAGCATCGGTGATTATGTCAGCAGACAGGTCCGTTCCTTCGGCGTCAGCGATGAATTCTTTGCATATGACGACTCACCTGAAGCAAGACTTGGCATTTACTATTATGAATTCGGGGCAGCCCCCAGAAAACCCCGCGTTGTATACGATAGAAAAAATTCCTCTATCACCCGCATGCAGCTTTCCGATTTTAATCCGGAAATGTTTGCCTTCACCAGATGTTTCCATACATCAGGCATCACTCTGGCACTGAACGAAAACTGCAGACAGACCGGCGTGGAAATGATCAGAAAATTCAAGGAGCAGGGCGCTCTGATCTCCTTCGATGTGAATTTCCGCGGCAATCTGTGGACAGGGGAAGAAGCCAGAGCATGCATCGAAAAGATTCTGCCTTACGTGGACATTTTCTTCTGCTCTGAAAGTACCGCACGCCTGACTTTCGGAAAAGAAGGGGACGTAAAATCCATTATGAAGAGCTTTACAGAAGAATACCCTGTTTCTGTAGTTGCCTCAACCCGGAGAACTGTACACAGTCCGAAGGTTCACAGTTTCTCATCCGTAATCTACGACGCGAAAACTGATACTTATTTTGAAGAAGAACCCTACAAAAACATTGAAGTAGTGGACCGCATCGGCAGCGGTGACGCTTATGTGGCAGGCGTCCTCTACGGCCTGCTTTCAGAAGGCGGCAGCTGCGAAAAGGCACTTAAGATCGGAAACGCCTACAGCGCAGCGAAGAACACCATTCCCGGAGACCTCTCCTCCATGACGCTGCCGGAGATCATGGATATCATCGAAGACCATGAAAATACCGATGGATATCAGAGTGAGATGAAGCGGTAGGAGATAAATAAGTTTTTGGCGGGCGGGACGCGAAGGCACATACAGCTCCCTCCGGGGCGCACTCCCGTTCGTGCGGAAACGCAGCGGTACTAAATTCGCGGGCTTCTTTCAGAAGCCGCTCATTAAGTGCCGGCGTTTCCGATGGCCCCTTGAGGGAGCTGCATGGGCCTTCGCTGGATTTTGTCCGGCCAAAAATATGGGATGGCGGCGGATATGCTGTATCGGGGGAAGGTACGGTGTTTTTGTATTTTATAGGATCACTTCCAGTATTTTTTTTCCTTTGCAGATGCTTTCTGTGATCCCGGGTTTCTTGTGTTTGTTGAAATTAAAAGTAAGCAGATATCCTCTGTCCTGATTAAAATGTTCCAGATATTCTGCCAGCTGGATTTGTCCATTGTGGTGGTACTGGGCACCTTTCCATATTTTTAATTCGATAACAAATTGCTGCCCGAGGTAATCTACAATGATATCTGTTCGGGTGTTGTCTCTTGTCTGGGCTTCAATATAGTAATTTCCTGTTCCGTTAATAATGGGGCGCAGAAACATGAGAAAAATTCTTCGTCCTTCCTCTTCGAGAAATTTTTCGCTGCTGTTCAAACAAATATTTTCATAATATTCATAAAATTTGCGCATGACCAGATCCATTTGAAGCATCCCATGAGAGATAAACTGGTTGGGAGCTGCATCAATGCCTGCTGGTATGGAGGCGGAATTACTTTCTTCTTCCGACAGAAAAAAGTTGTACAGCTTTGTTTCAAAGATACGGTTTGCTACAATGACCTGACTGTTATGTTCTTTCAGGAAACCGAACATGGTCCCCAGATTAATGATAAAACTGTTTGGTTCGAATGTGTATCGGATTCCGCGAAACAGTATGTTCTGTATCATGGTACTCAGCTGAGGATATTCATACAGGTGTTTAATCATATCTTCAAATAAGGAGTTGCTTTCTTTCTGCAGAATGCGGATGGCGTATAAAAAACCGGATTTTGTCCAGGCGCTTTTTCTGTCGGGATAGGAAGCTGTTCCTGCGATTCGTTCATCGATAATCTGACAGATTCGGGAAACGAGATAGGGATATCCGGATGTAAAATCGTAAATCTGCTGGCTGAAGGCGGAGATATCCATTCCTGTATGATGATCCGTTTCGTATTCCAGAAGCATGGAAGCGATATCTTCAGGAGAAAAACTCATGTCCAGAAGGAAATCAGCGGCTATGTTCCACGGGCTGTTGTTTTTTGATTCTTCAGAAGGATGAAGTTTCAGTTTCAGGTTTTTGATGTCGTAAACACCGGCGAGAATAACAGATTTGAAAGTTGTATCCCTGCCTGTCTTCTGACGCAGATATTTTTCACGAAGAAGACCAAGGAAGGATAGGAAAATCTGGTTATCAGAGCTTTTGTCTACTTCATCAATGATCAGTATGATGTCACGATGGCAGCTTTTGCAAAGTTCTGTTATTCTGGTACCCAGTGTTCGCAGAGGAAAACGGGGAGAAACGGGAGAGTTCCATTTTTCAATGATATCATCAGGGATATTCTGAGCGCACAGCGAATCACTGATATCCATAATAAGTCCGTCCACCAGATTTTGAATCGATTCGAAGTAATCGTCAGCTGATTCAAAACTGAGACTTAAAACGATACAGTTGCTTTTCAGTTTTTCTTCAAGCAGATAGAGGGTGGTTGTTTTACCGAACTGTCTTGCACGGTTGATTGTAAAATAGCTGCCCATCTGAATATAGTCTTTTATAATGGCATGAATTTTACTGTCGATATTAACCATATAATGCTCGGACGGGATACAGGTTCCCGTAACATTGAAACGTTTTCCCATAAAATAACCACCTTTCTCATGCTTTCAGTGTACAAATGATTCTTTACCCATACCCTGTCTGTTTTGTGTTTCGTCTATTCCCCGTCCTGCCTATCCGAACACATACAATCCGAAGAAAGCTGTCAGTCCCCGTCCGCAGTCATATTCCATGCCGCATTTTTTCGCCAGATCTTCTACATAAATGCAGTAGGCGGATGCGCAGGATGCTGCTTTGTCAGGGAAGAGGCAGGGTTCTCCGCGGACGATGGCACATTCCTGACACAGGCTGCAGCCGCTGGCTGCGATCATGAAACCGCCGCCGTAGGAAGGGTCAAGCTCGTCTATGAATCTGCGGATCATGGAATTGTGCTTTCCTTTGCATTTTTTGATGACTTCTTTATCTTCTGTATCCGGAGTTTCCCACATGGTCTGGAAAACAATGGCATATTTATGAGCAAGGACTCTGTCACGCATCTGGTCCGTGGTACCGCAGTCGGGCGGGCAGGTGTAATTTACACCGTATTTGCCGCAGGAATTGTCTTCACAGCAGACACGAAAATCCGGATTGAATGTGATCTGATCCGTGTTGATTACTGCTGTACAGGTAAAACCGGCATCGGCCCCCATGCTGACGATTCTGTCTACATCCGGATGAAATTCTGCTTCTGTGGAAGGACTGAACATGGTCTGACACAGCTGGATTCCGGTGGGTGTGCGGAAAATTTTACTGCAGGCAGCCTGAATTGCTTTGGGAGAAAGTTCGTCTTCATACATATTGACCAGAAAATCGGCTTCTACCAGAATCTGATGATCCATGCTCTCGATATCATCATACGTATGATGATGCGCAATCAAC
Source organism: Lachnospiraceae bacterium (assembly GCA_028724245.1). Classification (GTDB taxonomy): domain Bacteria; phylum Bacillota; class Clostridia; order Lachnospirales; family Lachnospiraceae; genus TWA4. The sequence continues at coordinate 588 of JAQYDI010000130.1, read as the reverse complement.
CAGCAGACCCGGTCCACCACCGGCGGATCATAACTCAGCTTGGCCAGCAGAGGGCGCGCCGCATCCGGCCCTTCCTCCTCCTGATGTTTGCCGCTGCAGTTCCCGTACTTCTCTTCACTGACTTTAATACCGATATCATGAACAACAGCAGCAGTCTCCAAAATAAAACGTGTCTTTTCATCCAGATCTTCACAGTCAGCAATCAAGGAAGCAAAACTGTAAACCTTCATAAAATGCTGGATCCTCTTCGGATCACCGGCAAAATACTTTATCATCTCCTGGATCAGCGCAGAATGCTTTTCCATACAAAAACCTCCTTAAGGGTGGGGGTGCTGTTTGTGCTTTGGCGGGGGGGATATTGAGGCTTCGCAGCGGATATGTCCTGTCCGGGGCCCCGCTCCCGCTCAGGTGAAAACGCAGCGGTACTAAATTCGCGGGCTTCTTTCAGAAGCCGCTCATTAAGTGCCGGCGTTTTCAATGGTCCCCTTGACAGGATATATCCGCTGCGAAGCCGCCATGGGCTTTCGCTCGCCCGTCTGATTAAAGCGGCAAACAGCATATGGGGGAAGACGTATAAATTTGACTTCA
>JAQYDI010000129.1 GCA_028724245.1 Lachnospiraceae bacterium | reverse complement strand
ACATCAATATACACATTTCATCCGCCGGATCCAGCAATCAAAATACACCATCATCTTCCTGTATTTTTCTGCTGTCCGGTCAGATGTCCTGTTTATTCGCTCCGTCTGCTTTACTTATTCAGCTCCAGCATCAGCTTATTGCTTCTGGTTACGAATGCTGCCATTCTTTCCGGTGACAGGCTGCCGTGTTTCAACAGTGCCAGGTCATACAGCTGTTCGCAGATGTCGGATGCATGTTCACCTTCGCCGTTCTGGATGATGTAGTCTACCAGAGGATGGTTTGCGTTCAGGACAAGCTTCAGATCCTGGCCGCCGAACATACTTGCGTCCATGCCGTACATCTTCATCATATCCTGCATTCTGCGGCCTTCTTCAGACAGCGTAATCATGGATGCTACATCTGCATCTTTCAGTTTTTCCAGTGCAACCTCAACTTTTTCATCGGGCATCACTTTCTTGAAGAGTTCGCTGACTGCATTGCCTGCTTCTTCCAGCTGTTTCTTCTGTTCTTCATCGGTTTCATCCTTGAAGATATCGTTCAGATCGGAATCCACACGGACAAATTTCAGTCCTTCATTAGCCTGTTCCAGATGCTGTACATAAGGCGTATCAATTCTCTGATTCAGCATAACGACTTCAATACCTTCATTTTTGAACATGCTGATGTACTGTGCCTGCGCTTTTTCATCATCGGTATAGAATACGGTATTCTCATATTTTTCCTTATTCTTTTCCAGTTCGTCTGCCAGAGTAACAAAAGCGCCTTCTGTTGTATGATACAGCATGAAATCCTTCATCTTCTTATCGAATTTATCATCTTTCAGGCAGCCGTATTTGATGAAAGGATTGATATCATCCCAGTATTTTTCATAATTCTCACGGTCTGTTTTGCACATACCGCTCAGCTTATCTGCTACCTTCTTGGTGATGTAATCGGAAATCTTCTTTACGAATCCATCGTTCTGCAGAGCACTTCTTGATACGTTCAGAGGCAGGTCGGGACAGTCGATGACACCTTTTAACAACATCAGGAATTCAGGAATAACTTCCTTGATGTTGTCAGCAATGAATACCTGATTGTTGTACAGCTTGATCACGCCTTCTGCTGATTCATATTCGATATTGATCTTGGGGAAATACAGAATACCTTTCAGTTTGAAAGGGTAATCCATATTCAGGTGGATCCAGAACAGCGGCTCCTTGTAGTCATGGAATACCTTGTGATAGAAGTCTTTGTATTCCTCTTCGGTACAGTCATTGGGATGTTTGTTCCACAGAGGATTGATATCATTGACAGGTACCGGGCGTTTTTCGATCTTAACCTTGTTCTTTGCAGGTTTTGTCTCCACCATTTCCTTAGTGCCGTCTTCTTTTTCTACTTCCTCGGTTTCTGCTTCTTCTGTGAAACGTTCGATAACGATATCATCTTCTTTCAGATCTTCTTCATCGATCGTCTGGGTTTCAGCTTCTTTTCCAACTACTTCCAGATAAATCTCAGAAGGCATGAAGGAGCAGTATTTCTCCAGCACTTCTTTTGCACGGTATTCGTTGCAGAATTCATAGCTGTCTTCATTGAGGTACAGTTTGATGCTGGTTCCGACTTCTGTTTTGCTTCCTGCTTCCATATTGAAATCAACGCCTGCTTCAGACTCCCAATGAACACTTTCTGCGCCTTCTTTATGGGACAGAGTATCGATGGTTACCTTATCAGCTACCATGAATGCAGAATAAAATCCCAGTCCGAAGTGGCCGATGATCTGGTCTTCACTGGTTTTATCCTTATATTTCTCCAGAAAGTCAGCAGCACCGGAAAATGCAATCTGATTGATATACTCGTCAACTTCTTCAAAAGTCATACCAATACCGTTATCTGTTACTTCGATGGATTTCTCTTCGGGATCAACCTTAACGGTTACTCTCGGTTTATAGCCTTCCGGGAATGTATATTCACCCATGACTTCCAGCTTTTTCAGCTTTGTAATCGCATCACAGGCATTGGAAACCAGTTCTCTGTAAAAAATATCATGATCAGAATAAAGCCATTTTTTAATAATGGGGAAAATATTTTCGCTATTGATTGTTAAATTACCTGACTTAACAGCCATTTTAATCACTCCTAAATTCTGTTTTTTCGGCAGCTGTCAAATACCGGTTTTGATTGGAATCTGTCCGATCCGGAACAGCTGCAGCTTTTATTATTTTGTTCAGTACATATAATAATACTGCTGTAAACGTTTGTCAAGTAAAAATTAGCACTCATTTTAAATGAGTGCTAATAATTTACCTGTTAAACTTTTGAGAACCGTCTATTTGACGATGTCATCGTAAATTTCAAAAAAATCCGCCTCTGATAAAGCCACCGAATCTTTCAAAGAAATTGCTTCCCAGACTTTGTCATTGAACTGAGCTGTCAGATTTTCCACAAAGCTGTCGTATTCTTCTTTGAATTTTTCTTCCTTCAGTTCCTCAATCAGTTCTGCTTTATGTTTCACCGTCGCATCCCGGTCATAGTCCTCTACACAATGAATGATATAATATCCGTTTTCCGTTTCCAGAACATCACTGATCTGATCGTCAGCCATGGAAAATACCACCTGATCCACCTCCGAAGGAAGCTGATTTCTGGAAACATTCATGGATATTTTCCCGCCTTCGTCATATTTCTTCGCCACCTCCGCAAAAGACTGGGCTTCCTTTGCTTTTTTCAGGATACTGCTCATCTGTTTGGACTGATCTTCTCCGGTTTTCTCAACATAAATACATTCGATCCGGGCAATCCGGGCATCGTTATCTGAAATCTCCGTTTCCATATCAGAAGTGAAAACCTCCATCAGCCGGTTATAATAAAAATATGAGGTAAACATATCCTTCACTTCTTCTTTTGAAACATTAAGAGAATTTTTTTCTTCGTCAGTCAGCTGTGAAAGATACGTATCGGCGCAGTTTTGAATCTGTTCTTTCTCCTCTGACGAAAGAATAATCTCATTATCCGCCGCCATCAGCGTCATGCATTTCATACGTGCAAGGAAATCCTTCAGCGAAGATTTTACATTTTCCTCAAAAGTCAGCCCGTCTGATTTTACAGACCAGATATCTTTTCCGTAGACATCTTCCACTACCTTCTTCTGGGCAGTAATCAGAATCATGGCCTCGGAAACGGAGCAGACTTCATCCCCGATTTTGAACAGCTCAGAATCGGACAGGGGAGTTACGATCCGTATCTCTGTTTTCCCTTTTCCGCTGCAGCCGGTCAAAACCAGACCCATGAGTATCATCATGCATACCATGGTTTTCATGAATCTTTTGCCGGAAAATCCGTTTTTCTGTCGTTTTTCTGCTGATTTTTTAACCATACTATACTCCTTTTCAGAATTCCAGACACCATTCCTGCATAGCCTGATAAACTGCTGCAACCGGCAGTCCTACCACATTGTGATAATCTCCGTCAATTCTGCGGATATATTTCATACCCAATCCCTGAACCGCATAGGCACCGGCCTTATCATCGCATTCACCGGTTGCAGTGTATTCCAGAATTTCTTTCTCTGTCATGGGATAAAATTCTACTGTTGTTTTTTCAGCAAAAGTAACCTGCTGTGGCTGTTTCTGCCGGTTCAGCCACAGCAGAGTGACTCCTGTATATACATAATGCGTATTTCCCTGAAGCTTTTGGAGCATGGCTTTTGCCTGTTCACGGTCTGCAGGCTTTCCGAGAATCATACCATCCTGCACAACAATCGTATCAGCCCCAAGCATAACGATCTGATCAGGAGAATTTCCCTGGTTTTCCCATAGTTCCATGGATGCACCTGCTTTTCTCCGGGACAGTTCCTTTACCATCTGTTCCGGATCGGTTTCCCTTATCTTTTCGTCCGCATTGGCAGCCAGAACCTGAAAAGAGAAACCGGCCTGAGTCAACAGTTCCTTCCTTCTCGGCGATGCAGAAGCAAGTATCAGATGTTTTTTCATCATATCTGTTCCTTTCATCTTTCTCTTTCAATCTTTCGATTCAATCAGGATCATACGTCCTCCGCCAATAGTAATCGAAGCCTCTTCGCTGACAATTTCATTGCTGACCCCCAGACTGTTGCCCTGCACAAATGTATAATCCCGGAGAGGATATTTGAATCCTTCCAGTGTAACACCTGTTACTGCTTCTGTAAAAGGGATTAGAGAAACATATGTTCCAAATGTTTCCGAACGCTTCAGTGACAGCTCCGAATCGATCATGGTAATACGATTATGACCATCAATCATCCAGCAGGATACGCCTGCTTCCAGCGGGATCTGAAGAAGACCGATGGCTGCCAGCGTATGATCCATCCGGGTGCCCGTGGCTCCGAATACATGAATCAGATCTGCTCCCCGGCGAAGCGCCAGATGAAGAGCCAGTTCCGTATCGGTTTCATCCTTTTCCGGAGGATGCGTCTCCCATCTGATGCCTGAGATTCCTCTGAAGTATTCCAGAGATTCCTTCGACACAGAGTCAAAATCTCCCACACAGTAATCCGGCTTCAGCTGCAGCCTCCGTGCTGCCGTCAATCCACTGTCTACAGCAATGATCAAATCATAAGAATATTCTGTTAAAAAATCGGAGGCAGCGGAATCATCCACACTGCCCCCTGTCAATATCAAACATCGTTTCAAATCCGTCTCTCCCTGTTTAATATTTTCCGAGGATTTCCTGAAAAGCCCTCACGTTGGCTGCTGCATCGTTTTTAAAAACTGCCGAACCAGCTACAAATATATCAGCGCCGGCCTCGCACAGCTGTGCACAGTTATCCAGCTTTACACCGCCGTCCAGTTCGATCAGGGCATGCGATCCGCGCTCCGTAATCATCTGTTTCAAGGCCCTGATTTTCTCGATGGAATAAGGGATGAACTTCTGGTTGCCGAAACCGGGATTGACCGTCATAAGAACCACTACATCCACCATATCAAGAATCCAGTCCAGTGTATGAAGAGATGTGGAAGGTACCAGCACCACCCCGGCTTTGCAACCCAGTTCATGGATATGATTCAGATCCCGATCCAGATGCACGCTTGCCTCCTGATGAATGGAAATCAGATCCGCTCCTGCAGCTGCCATATCATCCAGATAACGTCCCGGATTCTGAACCATCATGTGGACATCAAAAAATGCACTGCTGTATGGACGGATCTTTTTGATCACCGGTGCTCCGAATGTGATATTCGGCACAAACATGCCGTCCATCACATCCAGGTGAATGTAATCCGCTCCTGCCTCACTGACCAGACGTACTTCTTCTCCCAGTTTTGCAAAATCCGCTGATAAAACGGAAGGTGCCAGATATTTCATACATTACCTCCTTACGCCGTCTGCATACGGCTTTTTTCATTAATATTTTTTAATATGGCGCAGTTCTTCATACAGATAACAGTAGGAATCGTACCGTTCTCTGGAAATCGTTCCCGCTTCCACCGCTGCTTTCACCGAACAATCCGGCTCGGAGACATGTACACAGCCCTGAAAACGGCACTGTCCTTCATGGGAATCAAACTCCGGATAATAGTAGCGGAGTTCCCGGTAATCCATATCTTTCAGATCCATGGAACTGAATCCCGGCGTATCCATCAGGTACGTATCGTCTGTCACATAAAACAGTTCCGAATGGCGTGTCGTATGACGCCCCCGCCCGATCTTTTCACTGACGGCACCTGTCTGTGCCTGAGAATCCGGACAGAAATAATTCAGAAAAGAGGACTTCCCCGCACCGGAAGGTCCGGCAAGAACCGTGGTTTTTCCCTGAAGGTACGCCCTCAGTTCTTCCATTCCGGATCCGTTTTTTACACTGATAAAATGAAGTTCACAGGCTCCCCGGTAAATCTGATGCAGACGCTTCCGTTCTTCTTCTGTAATACAATCTGTCTTGTTAAAACACAGAATTGCAGGCAGCTCCAGCAGATTCATGGTAATCAGAAATTTGTCCAGAAGAATATAATTCGGATCCGGATCCTTCGCTGCAAATAAAACCAGCGCCTGATCCACATTGGCAGAAGCCGGACGGATCAGTTCCGAGCTTCTGGGGAGGATTTCCACCAGATTGCCCGTGGCCTGATCATAATCGATCACCTCAATTACAACCTGATCGCCTACCAGCGGTTTCTGCTTTTTATTGCGGAAAATCCCTCTGGCACGGCATTCAAAAATCCTTCCCTCTTCATCATGAACATAATAGAATCCGCCGATACCTTTAATAATCCTGCCCGTTATTCTATTCATCGGTGTCCGCCCCCGTATCCTTTCCTGCACTGACATAGTAACCTATAGTTGTACCGGTATCTACCAGAGAACCGGCTTCATGATCCATTTCGATTACCTGTCCCTGCGGGGCATCACTTTCCTTTTCTCCAAGGCGCTTTCCAGTCAGGCCTTTGCTGCTCAGTTTTTCAAGAGCTGCCGATTCGGTAAGTCCCACTATAGAAGGTACTTCTGACTGAATGATTTCTCTTCCCTTACTGATCACCACATCAACTGATGTACCCGCTTCCACACTGGTTTCTTTTCCTATGCTCTGACTGATAACCTTTCCTTCTTCCACATCGTCATCATATTCTTCTTTCACACTGCCCAGATAAAGTCCGGCACTCTCCAGCTCACTTTCCGCCTGATCTTTTGTCATGCCCACAACAGACGGTACTTTTGTATAAACCTTTTCAGGCCCCTTGCTGACAACGACTTTAATCGTATCGCCTTCTTTCACCTTTACACCGCCGTCAGGACTCTGTCTGATTACAGTATTCTCCGGTATGTCACTGTACTCATAGGTGATGTCGCTCTTCAGATTGGCATCCTTTAACATGCTTTGCGCCAGTTCCAGAGATTTATCGACAAGATTGGGAGCGGGAACCTCCGCTTCCATACTTCCTGTGCTTACATAAATGGTAACTTCCGTTCCCTTCTTCACTTCCTGATTCACACCGGGATCACAATCGAATACATATCCTGCTTCCTGCTCATCCGATGCCTCATGCTCGGATCTGACTTTAAATCCATAGGCAAGCAGCGCTTTCTGCGCAGCTGTTTCGGTACTGCCGATAATATTCTTCGGAATCAGCGCAGTGTCTTTGCCGCTGCTTACAACCACAGTGATCTGGGTATGCTTCTTTACTATGGTACCTGCCTCTTCTGAAGCGGAAATAACCTGACCTTCTTCGATTTTATCGTCTGCCTGCTGCTCGATTCTGCAGCCCAGTTCTGCTTCGGCAAGCAGTTCTTCAGCTTCTTCCTGCGTTCTTCCTTCCAGCGCCGGCATGATTACTTCATCCTCCGCCAGAACCCCGGGAGCCAGCGTACTTGCCTCCGTTTCAACCAAAGAAGAAGGAGAAAACAGATTAAATGCCTTTACAAGAAGAATTCCCGCAATCAGCAGCACAACCAGAAGCGCTCCGATACCGATGGCAAATACGATTTTTTCCATCCTGCCTTCAGATTCTTCTTCCACGGTAGTTTCTTCTTCCATATCCTCTTCCAGCCCCAGCTGGTAGTCTTCCTCCTCCTGGGATTTCACAGAAACCGGATTTTTACCAGCTTCTTCCTTAATTCTCCGGGTATCCTCCTCTGAGAAAATCCGGGTTCCTCCCTCCTGAGGAATCACGACTTCTTTAACAAAATCTTCATCCGGCGTCATCAGCGCTTTCTTCAGATCATCAATCAGCTCATCAGCCGAAGCATATCGGAGTTCCGGCTTCTTCTGCGTGCATTTCATAATGATTTTTTCCAGACTGACCGGAATCATCGGTTCATATACACTGGGAGGTGTAATCGGTTCCTTGATATGAGCAAGAGCAATGGCAACGGTAGAATCTCCATCAAAAGGGACTCTCCCTGTAATCATTTCATACATGGTAATACCAATGGAATAAATATCACAGCGCTCATCGCAGGCGCTTCCTCTGGCCTGCTCCGGTGAAATATAATGAACGGATCCCACCGTATTGGCTGTGATCGTCTGTGCGGTTACCGCTTTGGCAATACCAAAATCCATGACCTTGATCCTGCCTCCGGGAGAAACCATCACATTCTGAGGTTTGATATCCCGATGAATGATCCCATGATCGTGGGCTTCCCGGATGCCATTTACAATCTGCATGGCAATATTGATCGATTCAATAATCTCCAGTTTTCCCTTTTTTTGAATATACTCTTTCAGCGTAATACCTTCAGCCAGTTCCATGATAATATAATTGATGCCGTTTTCCTCACCCACGTCATAAACATTTACAACGTATGGATTCTGGATACTGGCAGCTGCCATTGCTTCCTGCTGAAATCTGGTAATGAAGCTTTCATCGCTGCTGTACTCATGACGCAGAATCTTCACAGCCACATAACGGTTCAACTTTCGGTCCGACGCTTTGTAAACATCAGCCATGCCTCCGGATCCCAGCATTTCTATGAGTTCATATCTGCCGGCCAGAACTATACCAACTCTATTCATACGCTACAGACCTCTCGTTTCTTCTTCAGATTCAGATACGTTTTGCTTGTTTTTCCATTCCTGCTCTGCCGGTTCTGTTTTCATCAGCACAACGGAGATATTATCTGTTCCTCCTGCATGATTCGCTTCCTGAATCAGCTTTTCTGCCTTCTCTTCCAGTGTTCCCGGAACAGACAGGAAAAGACTGATGATATGATCCGGTACCATATTGGTAAGGCCATCGGAACACAGCAGCACCATATCTTCCGGTTCCAGCTCCAGCTGAAAAATATCTGTTTTCACATTTTCTGCTGCTCCTATAGCTCTTGTTATCACATTTTTGGATTGCTGATACAATTCACTGTCGCGTGTAATCTGACCTTTTCTCACCAGTTCCTCCACATAGCTGTGATCTCTGGTAATCTGCCTGATGCTTTTATTCCTGCTGTACACATAGAGACGGCTGTCTCCCACATTGGCAGCCGTCAGCATCCGGTTTTTATCAAGTGTACACGCTACCATGGTCGTACCCATGCCGTAATACTCCGGCGTACTGCATCCCTTTTCAAATATTTCATAATTCACAGTCCGGAATGCCCATTCAAACAGTTCCGCTGTGCTTTTTGCCTGTTCTTTCTGCAGGAGTTCCTGTATACGTGCAATAGCATAGGATGAAGCATAATCACCAGCCTGATGCCCGCCCATACCATCGGCTACTACAAACAAATTATCCAGATTACCTATCGGAGTACATTGTGCAAAGACTGCATCCTGATTCATCTCTCTGCACATCCCCACATCACTTAATGCAAATGCTTCCAAGGTAACCTCCTTTCTGTACTTTCAGTTCTGCATACTCCGGTGTGCCTTGTATGATCGCCTCAGCTGTCCGCATGCCCCCTGAATATCCCTGCCCATTTCTCTTCTAATAGTAGCATTTATCCCGTTTTTTTCAAGCATATTTTTGAATTGTCCGGCATGCGCACGGGTAACTGTTTCAAATTCACGCTCCTTTACCGGATTGACGGGAATCAGATTTACATGACAGTTTCTCCCCTTCAGCAGTGCAGACAATTTATCCGCCTCTTCTGCCGTGTCATTTACGCCTTTTACCAGACTGTATTCATAGCTTACTCTTCGTCCTGTTTTTTCGAAATAATAATCGCAGGCCGGAAGGATTTCCGACAACGCATATTTACGTGCAATGGGCATCAGTGTTCTTCTTGTTTCATCATCCGCCGCATGCAGAGACAAAGCCAGTGTTACGCCGGGATTCTCATCTGCCAGCCGACGGATCTCCGGTACGAGTCCGCAGGTCGACAGGGTAATATTCCTTCTGCTGATTCCTCCTGCCCCCGGATCCGTAATCAGATGCAGGAAACGCAGCACATTGTCATAATTATCAAGAGGTTCTCCTGAACCCATGATCACCACATTGTCCACACGCTTTCCTGTTATGGAAGAGATACGGTAGACCTGCTCCAGCATCTCCGAGGCTGTCAGATTCCGCTCCAGACCGTTCAGTGTGGATGCGCAGAAACGACAGCCCATGCGGCAGCCGGCCTGAGAAGAAATACAGACGCTGTTTCCATGTTTATATTCCATCCAGACACTTTCAATCACATTGCCGTCGGCCAGTTCAAACAGATATTTGCGTGTCCCGTCAACCTGTGAGATCAGTTCCTGAACCGGCTTCAATGTAACCAGCTCCGTTTCCTGTTCCAGTCTGCTCCTAAACGCTGCAGACAGATTTGTCATGTCCTGAAAAGATGCTGCTTTCTTTTTATGCAGCCATTCAAAAAGCTGTTTTGCGCGGAATTTCTTTTCGCCGAGAGATAGAATCAGCGCTTCCAACTCCTCCGGATACATTGCCCGGACATCGGGCAGATGATTCCAGTATGTTTCAATCATAGCATTACTCCTCATTCCTTCTGCGGACCGCACTTCCGATAAAAAATCCATCACAGGGATGTATGCCCGGGATCAGCTTGATATATCCCTTTTCCAGAGTATCAGCCTCAGGCCCCTGAGGAAAATACGGCTTCAGCGATTCCGGCTCAAACGGAAGTTTTTCCGTCAGATAACGGTAGTTTTCTTCGTCTTCTTCTTCTGTCAGCGTACAGGTGCTGTAAATCAGCCTTCCGCCCGGTTTTACATACCGCCATACCGTATCCAGAATCTTCCTCTGCAGCGCGGCAAGGCTTTGCACATCCTTTTCTGTAATATTGTAACGAATCTCCGGTTTTCTGCCGATGATCCCCAGACCGGAACAGGGCAGATCCGCTATGAGAATATCTGCTCTTTCCACCAGAGAGGCATCAAAAACTGCTGCATCCCTTACTGATATTTTTACATTGGGAAGCTTCAGGCGCTCTGCATTCTCCTGTATCAGCGCAGTCTTGGTCTCACTCACATCAGCACAGTCCACACAGCCGCTTCCCTTCATATCCATGGCCGCATGGAATGTTTTCCCTCCCGGTGCGGCACAGACATCCATAACATAATGATCTTTCCCGGCTGCGGTCACCTTCCCCTGCAGCATGGAACTGACATCCTGTATCAGAAATGCCCCCTGCTGAAAAGCAGGCATCTGTTCCGGTCCCGACACGGAAGAGATATAAAAACCATCAAGACCGAACGGAAGTTCTTCACAATCGGCTCCGGTACCGATCAGCTCCCTCTTCAGTTCTTCTTTCGTAAAAACCATGGGATTCCGGTAAACAGAAAGCCGTACAGGCTCCATCTGTGCCTGCAGCAGCCGGATCGTATCCGCTTCCCCAAACATATGAAGATACCGTTTCAGGATCCACCGGGGCATGGAATACTGCAGCGACAGTTTTTCTTCCGGTTCCATACTCCCGCCGTACACGGTAAATCCCTCTTCCAGAGAACGGCTCAAATTGCGCAGAACTCCGTTGACATAACTGCGAAGCGAAGCGAAACCGAGACGATTCGCCAGATGGACAGCCTCATTGCAGACTGCTCTCGCAGGAACACTGTCCATATATTTCAACTGATAGACCGACATGCGCAGAATGGTCCTGATATGCGGCTTCAATTTCTTTACCGGCAGACGGGAGCAATAGCCGATCAAAGCATCCAGCTCATACAGATGTTCCAGCGTTCCCCGGACGATCCGCTCCACAAAAGCCCTGTCACGGGAAGAAAGTTCCGGATGTTCTCTGAAAATCCGCTGCAGTTCCACATGGGAATACTGCTGCTCCTCCAGAACTCCGTAAAGGATTTTCCACACTGCCATACGCGGTTCCATCGTGCAGCTCTTCTGATGATTATCTTTCTGATGACTGCTTTTTTGATAATTATTTTTCTGCTGATTATTTTTCCGATTCATCTTCTGCTGTCTCTCCGGTTCTAATCATCTCTCCGGTTTCCGAACAGAAGGATCAACCGCAGCAGCTGCAGTACAGAGGAAGCTACGCTTGCCACATAAGTCAGTGCTGCTGCCCGAAGCACCTTTCTCGTAGAAGAAATTTCCTCCTGATACAGCATACCGGAATCTCCCAGAATCTGCATCGCTCTGGAAGAAGCATTGAATTCCACCGGCAGGGTCACAAGCTGAAATGCAACAACCGCGCAGAACATGATAATACCTGCCTGAACAAATGTATAACTGAAAAACAGTCCCAGAACGATCAGAGGCCAGCAGAGCTTTGAGCCCAGATTGGCAACAGGTACCAGACTTCCCCTGATCTTCAGCGGTACGTACCCGGTCTGATGCTGGATTGCATGTCCGCATTCGTGAGCAGCAACACCAATTGCCGCAACCGATGTGGAGCCATAAACCGTATCGGACAGACGCAGTACTTTGGCAGAGGGGTCATAATGATCCGTTAGATTGCCCTGGATATGCTCCACCCTTACATCATAAATACCATTGGAGCGCAGAATTTTTTCCGCAGCCGCAGCTCCCGTCAGCCCATTCCGGCTCTGAATCCGGGAATACTTTGAATAGGTGGAGGTTACATTGTTCTGAGCCCAGAGGCACAGCAGAGCACCTGCAAGTACCAGTATATAAGTTGGATCCATTCTATAAAACATATCAGTCATCTCCTCATTTTTACTGCATTTCCATTCTCATCGTATCTTCTCTTGTACGCAGTGCCTATATCCGTGTCCTGGTAAAACGCATGCCTTCTTCCAGCTTCACGCCGCGAAGCCAGGCATCCGCCGTCATACGTTTCTTTCCTTCTGCCTGCAGCTCATGAATTTCCAGCCAGTCTTTTCCGCAGGAAACTGCAAAAGAATGTTTATTCAACTGAAGAATCGTCCCCGGTTCTTCCTGCTCCGGCCGTTCTGTTACAGCAGATGACCAGAATTTGACCATCTTCCCATTGAGATAGGAATAGGCGCTGGGCCAGGGATTCAGCCCCCGGATCAGACGTTCGATTTCTTCCGCAGGTCTGGTCCAGTCAATATTTCCCAATTCTTTTGTCAGGATTTTTGCGTAACTGCTTTCACCTGTCTGGGGAGTTCTGACTGCTGTTCCTTCTTCAAGCGCTTCAAGTGTTTCCAGAATCAGTTCACAGCCGCAGAGACTCAGCTTGTCAAAAAGACTGCCTCCCGTTTCCTGAGGATCCAGAATTACCTCTTTTTTCAGAAGCATATCCCCGGTATCCAGTCCTTCATCCATCCACATGGTCGTTACGCCGGCTTTCTCATCCCCCTGGATCACAGCCCACTGAATCGGTGCTGCTCCCCGCAGCTTCGGCAGCAGGGATGCATGGATATTGATACATCCATACTGCGGAAGCATCAGGATATCTTTTTTCAGAATCTGTCCAAAGGCAGCCACAACGATGCAGTCCGGATCCTGTTCTTTCAGAATCTGAAGCATCTCCGGCGTATTGATCCTGTCAGGCTGCCATACGGGAATACCGTATTCCAGCGCTTTTTCCTTAACCGGAGGAAACTGCATGCTTTTTCCGCGTCCCTTTGGCTTATCCGGCTGTGTCACAACACCTGTAACCTGATGCTTTCCGCTTTTGATGATTGACTCCAGCGGAGCCGCAGCAAAATCAGGTGTTCCCATAAATACAATACGCATACCATCCACTCCTTATCAGCTGTTATTCCTCTTCATACTCCACATCTTCCAGAGGACCCTCTGCACGGCTTGTATAGAGTTCTCCATCCAGATGAGCGATCTCATGACAGAATGCTCTTGCCAGAAGCTCGGTTCCCTCAATTTCAAAAAATTCCATCTGCTCATTCTGTGCACGTACTTTTACGTGATTGGGCCGGGTAACAACTCCCCGTTTGCCGGGTACACTGAGGCATCCCTCATAACCGCGCTGCTCGCCGTCTTCTTCGATAATCTCCGGATTGATCAGAACAATGGGACCTTCTCCCACATCGATGGTAACGATCCGTTTTAAGATTCCCACCTGTACAGCCGCCAGGCCGACCCCCTCCGCATCATACATGGTATCCATCATATCACGGATCAATGTTTTATTTCTCAGTGTCATCTCCTTGACCGGTTTGCTCTTTTTACTTAATATTTCATCGCCTTCAAAGCGAATCGTTCTGATTGCCATTACAATATCCCTTCCTTTATCATTATAATAAATATCTATCATCATAAGATGTCAAACTGTATCATAACATCTTTTTTGCACTTCGTCCATTCCATAAATGAATTTATGAATTCCAGTTCCCGGTTCATCAGTTCTCTTCCGGAGGTTCTGAGGAACAGATTATAGTAAAAAATGTCATTGATCCTGCCGATTTCCGCTGCAGACGGACCGAGCACCTGTCCCGCCCCTGCATGCAGACGTTTCCGCAGCGCCGCAGCTGTTTCAGCGGCCAGTTCTCTGGCATTGTTCTCCGAAGGAGAAGAAAAAATAATTTTGGCCATGCAGCTGCAGGGCGGATAATGCATCATCCTCCTGTAACGGATCTCTTCCTGATAAAAGGCACCGTAATTCTGCGCGGCAGCAGTCTGTATGCTGTAATTCTCCGGCTTATAGGTCTGAATCACCATTTCGCCCGGCAGACCGCTTCGTCCGGCTCTTCCGGCTGCCTGTGTCAGAAGCTGATAGGTCCGCTCACATGCTCGGAAATCACTGGTATAAAGGGAAGTATCCGCCGCCAGCGCCCCCACCAGTGTTACTTTTCCGAAATCATGCCCCTTCACGATCATCTGCGTACCCACCAGAATATCTGCCTCTTCATTGGCAAAAGCAGCAATAATATTCTCATGACCGTTTTTCCCCTGTGTAGTGTCCATATCCATACGAAGAATCCTTGCTTCAGGAAATAATTCCCTCAATTTTTCTTCCACCTTCTGCGTCCCGGTTCCAAAACCGGCCACATAGGGGGAACCGCAGGAGGGACAGGATTGCACCATGGGAATCGAATATCCGCAGTAATGACATTTCAGCTGATTATTCCGGTGCAGTGTCAGAGTAACATCACAGTGGGGGCATTTGATGGCTTCTCCGCAGGAACGGCAGGAAACAAAACTGGAATACCCGCGCCGGTTGAGAAACAGCATGCTCTGTTCCTTCCTTTCCAGACGCTCCTTCAGCTTTTCATACAAAAGACGGCTGAACATGGTTTTATTCCCCGCCATCATCTCCTGCCGCATATCCACCACATGAACCGAAGGAAGCACAGCCTCCTCTCTGGCCCGTTTATTCATTGTTACCAGCCGGAACTGTTTCTGTGCTGCCTGCCATGCCGATTCCATGGACGGCGTAGCGGAGCCCAGCACTGCCATACCGCCGCACATGGCGGCTCTTGCAATGGCCACATCCCTGGCATGGTAACGCGGTGCCGTTTCACTTTTATAGGCGCTTTCATGCTCCTCGTCCACAATGATCAGGCCCAGATTGGGAAAAGGCGTAAATACCGCAGACCGCGGGCCGATCATGACATCCAGCTCTCCGTTTTTTGCCCGCAGAAACTGGTCATACCGTTCTCCCGCCGACAGACGGGAATTAATGAAGGAAACTCTGTCTCCGAACCGGTTGTAGAAACGCATCACAGTCTGATAGGTCAATGCGATCTCCGGAATCAGTACGATCGCCTGTTTTCCCTGACGCCGTATTTCTTCGATCAGCTCCATGTAAACAAGAGTCTTTCCGCTGCCGGTAATCCCGTACAGAAGACAGGGCTTCTTTTCTCCCGGGCAGTGCAGTTCTTCCATAAGCTGTCTGAGCGCCTCCTGCTGGGTCGGATTCAGTTTGAGAATCTGTTTTTCCCTTTTTTCCCGGTCAAAGGGATTTCTCATGATGGTTCTGGATTGTACCCGTATCAAACCTTTCTGTTCCAGATTCCGGATCACGCTTGCCGCAACATGAAGCTTCTGTCCAACCAGTTCATAGGGAACCGGTCCTTCCTCAGGAATCGCTTCCAGAAGCCTTACCCGGGCTTTCTGATGTTTTCTGCGGCATTCCGCAAGGAAGTTCTCATATTCCGCCTGGTCCGCCGCCCGATAAATCTCCTTTTTTTCCGCTGCTTTGATTCTGCGTGCCACCGGCAGAACAGTTTTCAGACACTGGATCATGGCTGCACCGTACCGGCGTTTCATCCAGAATGCCAGCTCGATCAGCTGTGACTCCACAGGTACAGCATCATGAGACAGATCAATGATTTCTTTGATTTTTTCCGGCTCACACGCCGGGCGGTCCTCCAGTTCCAGCACATATGCCTTTACCTGACGGTTCCCCTTTCCCAGCGGAACGATCACCTGCGTCCCCGGCCTGATCTGTTCTCTCAGCCGGGCGGGAATCAGGTACTGAAATGTCCGGTCCAGATTCCCGCTTGTAATATCCAGTATGACCTGTGCGTATATGGCTTCCAGCAGTTTACGCCTCCCTCTGTCTGACTGCATCGATCACTTCTTTCAGATTCATGGAATTGGAACCTTTAAAGAGGATCATGTCGCCGGGTCTGATCTGTGAGATCAGCCAGTCTGCTGCTTCCTGATTCTTTTTAAAATACTTTGTCGGCAGATCGCTGTACTGATCCACCGCTCTGCCGATCCATGAAGCCAGCTCTCCGATCAATACATAAGCGTCGATTCGCTTATCCACCGCATAAAGTCCCACATCAAAATGATACTCCGGTGCCTGTTCTCCCAGCTCCAGCATGTCTGCCAGTACAGCGATCTTCCTTCCCTCTGCTTTCATGGAATCAAGAACCTGAAGGGCTGCTCTCATGGAATCGGGACTGGCGTTGTAGGCATCATCAATAATCGTGATTCCGCGGTCCTCCGATATCTCAAGGCGGCGTGCAAATCCGCCGAAGTCTTCAACAGCTTTCACGGCGCCTTCCACGGATATTCCCGTCTCACTGGCAACCGCCAGCGCTGCCATGGCATTCATCACATTATGAATCCCCGGTACCTTCAGGGAAACCGTGTAGATTCTGCCATTGATCACCGCATCAAACACAGCGCGGTTATCTTCTGTACGGATATCCTGTACCCGGTACTGACAGTTGTCCCCCTGACCGTAAAATACCGTTTTGATGGGGCGGTCAATCTTTACCTGTGCCAGGATCGGATCATCTCCGTTGAGGATCAGCACACCGCCATCCTTCATTCCATCGATAATATGCAGCTTTTCACGGCAGATATTTTCCTGACTTCCCAGATTTTCAATATGGGAAATGCCGATATTCGTTACCACTGCATAGTCTACACAGGCTACCCGGGATATCCGCTCCATCTCGCCGGGCAGGCTCATGCCCATCTCCAGAACCGCCATCTCATCCTCCGGTGCCATCTGGGACAGGCTGAGAGGCACGCCGATCTGTCCGTTGAAATTGCCTTTTGTGGAAAATACATGGAATCCGGAGGAAAGGGCTGCAAATACCATCTCTCTGGTAGATGTCTTGCCCACACTGCCGGTAATACCAACAATGGGAAAGTTCAGAATATGGCTGCGGTACCATCTGCCGATATCCTGCAGAGCTTTCATGGAATCTTCCACCAGAATCACAGGTCCCTTTGCGGTTTCCACATCCTCTCTCATACTGAGAGAAGCTGCCGCTCCATTGTCAAAAGCCATACCGATATAATTATGCGCATCTGCGCGGGCACCGACAAAAGGAACAAACAGATCGTTTCCTTCCATTTTACGTGAATCAATGCTGATATGCTCCAGTACAACAGACGGGTCTCCGCTTAAAAGCCTTCCGCCCGTTGCCTCCAGAATTTCCTTAACTGTTACCTGTACCATATTATTTACCTTCTTTATTTAAAAATTCTTCCGCTGTTTCCCGGTCGCTGAAATGATAACGGACACCTTCGATCTCCTGATAATCTTCATGCCCCTTGCCGATGATGCAGATCATATCACCTTCCTCGGCATTGTTGATGCTGTAGCCGATAGCCTCTCTACGGTCCGGAATAACCAGATATCTGCCATCCGTTTTATTGATGCCGGTCTTGATATCCTCGATGATATCCTCTACCTTCTCAAAACGGGAATTGTCTGCTGTGATGATGGTCAGATCCGCCATCTTTCCGCCGATCTCACCCATCTCATAACGGCGCAGTTTGGAACGGTTGCCGCCGCAGCCGAATACAACTACCAGACGTTTCGGTTCATAGGAACGCAGCGTTTTCAAAAGACTTTCCATGCTGACTGCATTATGTGCATAGTCAACAATGACTGTTTTATCATGGGATGTATAGACAATTTCCATACGGCCGTCTACGCGAACCTCCGCCAGCGCCTGATTGATAGCCTCCTCCGTCACACCGATGAAAGAGCAGACGCTGACTGCGGCCAGAGCATTGACCGCATTGAAATAGCCAGGCATATTGACCTTTACATGCAGTTTGCCCATTTTCTTTCCTTCAATTGCAAAAGAAAGGCCAAGGAAACCGTGATTTTTCACATAATCGATTTCTTCCATGCGGATATCGGCATCTTTTGATTCACCATAGCTGTACAGTTCGCAGGTATGTCCTTCGATCATGCCTTCATAATGCTCATCATCACGATTTACGAAGCCGACTCTGCACATTCTGAGGATCTGACGTTTGTAATCGAGATATTCTTCAAAATCAGCATGTTCATCCGGTCCGATATGATCCGGTGAAATATTGGTAAACAGAGCATAATCGAAATCAAAGCCGGCCACACGGTTCATCTTGATTCCCTGCGAAGACACTTCCATTACCATATATTCACAGCCCGCATCCACCATCTGACGGAAATAAGACTCCAGTTCATAGGATTCGGGCGTTGTGTTCTGAGTGGGATAATGCTTTCCGGCAATCCATGCACCGTTGGTTCCGATAAGACCCACCTTCCGTCCGGAATCCTCCAGAATCTTCTTGACCATATAGGAAGTGGTTGTCTTTCCCTTCGTTCCTGTAATACCGATGGTCGTCATTCTTGCCGCAGGGTAGTCAAACCATGCAGCAGACATGTACGCCAGTGCTTTTCTGGCGGATTCTACATATACAACTGTCACATCACCGGCTACTTCTACTTTTTTCTCCACAACAACCGCCGCAGCGCCCTTTTCCACAGCAGAAGGGATATACTCATGAGCATCGTTCCTCGTGCCGCTGATACATAAGAATACACAGCCGTCCACAGCTTTTCTGGAATCGTATACCAGCTCTGTGATATCGGTATCCAGACTTCCCTTTAATACTTCAAATTCGAGTTTTTCCAGCAATTTTCCTAATTTCATTTCATACCTCGCATTCTCGACTGCAGCTGCAGGGAACCGTGGGGGCAGTTCCCAGGCAGCTGCCTGGATTTCTATTGTTCTGATTCCGTCAGAATCTGCGGTCGGACCGGTTAGTCCTCCCCCAGAAACTGATTGAATTCGTCCATACTCATCAGGATTTTTCTGGGCTTCGTTCCATCTTCCTCTCCAACCACACCGGCTGCCGCCAGCTGATCCATGATCCTTGCCGCACGGTTAAAACCAATTTTAAAATTACGCTGAAGAGCACCGATGGATGCCTTATCCTTTTCTATGATAAAACGGCCGGCGCTTTCAAAATATTCATCCTGTTCCGTTTTAACCGCGGCATTTTCAGAAGCGCTGGTAATCATCTTCTCCATCATCTCCTGACCGGAAACGCCGCCGTTGTTTTTATGCAGCCAGGTTACAACCCGGGAAACCTCTTCATCAGAGATAAATGCCCCCTGCACCCGGACCGGTTTGGGCAGACCGTAGGGATAAAAGAGCATATCGCCCTTGCCCAGCAGCTTTTCCGCTCCGTTCATGTCTATGATTGTCCGGGAATCCACACCTGAGGATACGGCAAATGCAATTCTCGACGGTACATTGGCTTTGATCAGACCGGTAATGACATTAACCGAAGGTCTCTGGGTTGCCAGTACCAGATGAATACCTGCTGCCCGGGCCATCTGGGCCAGACGGCAGATGGCTTCTTCCACCTCGCCCTGAGCCACCATCATCAGGTCTGCCAGCTCGTCTACAATGATCACCATCTGGTACAGAAAAGGTTCTGCATTGGAAGGATCCTTCTCTTTTTCTCTTCTCAGATGTTCATTGTAGCCTTCAATATTGCGGACATTGTAATCCGCAAATTTCTTATAACGGTCATTCATCTCCTCCACTGCCCAGCGCAGCGCATTGGCAGCTTTTCTGGCATCTGTAACAACAGGAACCAGCAAATGAGGAATCCCATTATAGATACTCAGTTCCACCACCTTGGGATCCACCATGACCAGCTTCACTTCTTCCGGTGATGCTTTATAAATAATACTCATGATCAGCGTATTGATGCAGACGGATTTACCGGATCCGGTTGCACCTGCAATAAGCAGATGCGGCATCTTGGCCAGGTCAGCTACCACGATCTGACCGCTGATATCACGGCCGACTGCCACAGCAACTCTGGAAGAATGCTTCTGAAACGCTTCCGACTCAATCAGTTCCCGGAAACCAACCACCGTATTCTCCTGATTGGGAACCTCAATACCGATTGCCGACTTACCCGGAATGGGGGCCTCAATACGGATATCAGGAGCTGCAAGTGCCAGCTTGATGTCATCCTGCAGCGCCACAATACGGCTCACCTTCACACCCGGCTCGGGTTCCAGTTCATAACGGGTAACGGAAGGCCCTACGGAAATCATGCCCATATTGACCTTTACGCCGAAGCTCTGGAGCGTATCATACAGCTTTTTCTGAATTTCCCGGTGTGTTCTGCTCAGGCCGCCGCTGAATGCCGTATTGCGTTTCAGCAGATTGGCAGGAGGAAATACATATGGCTTTCTCACAACAGGTTTCTTTTCAGGGTCTTTCGGTTTGCTGCTGAAAGTTACTGCTCCGGAACTGCTGCGGCTGCCGGTGCCGGGATCCTGCTTCCAGATTCCGCCGGAGGGATTTCCTTTCTGTTCCGTTTTGCTTTCTGTTTCGGAAGCGCCCCGCATCACAGGGCCGTCCTCCGGCAGAATTACATGCTCTGTAAGATCAACAGCACGCTCACCTGCATCCGAAAGGCCATCAGTATCCTCAGATTCATCCGGCTCTGCCGGTTCGTCAGAATCATCGAAAAGTTCTTCCCGGGTGGCTGCAGCCTGTTCTGCAAAATCCGGAAAATTCTCAAAACAGCTGTATTCTTCGCCATACAGATCTGCTTCAGAACAACCGTTTGCTTTCTCAGCTTCTCCAACGCAGTCAGATATGACAGTTTTCTCAGGATAGTCAGATATGGTTTCAGACGCCGGATATGTATCCTCTGCATCCGGCCTGTTTTCCGCTGCCAGACCATTATAAACGATAAAATCATCAATGGAACCGGAAACTGCAGGCGCTTTCTCCTGAAGAAGATCACCAAATCCCATCTCCTCCAGAGATCGGAAATCCCGTTCCAGAATGATCTGCCCCGCTGCCGGACCCGGTTTTTCCATCCCGGATACAGACAGATTCGATCCGTATCCGGCGGCCAATATTCCATGCGCTGCTGAATCTGCAGAAACTGTCTCCTCTTTTGCAGGTTTTCTCATGGAAGAAGAGAATCCCTTTCTCCAGTTCTCATCCAGAAACGGTGTCTCTGCATGACGATTTACAGAAATGTCTTCACTTTGAACTGTTTTTTCCCTCTTCTGTTCGGTGTTGTTGATCTGTCCGGCTTCGTTTATTGTACCATAAACCGGTTCTTTTTTACCGGTATCTTCCGTTTTTTCCATAAAAGGAAATTCCCGGTTAAAAAATTCCGCTGTTCTTTCGGATGAATTCAATATTTTTCTGTTTTGAAGAGAAATCCTGCCGAATGGACTGCTCCTTTGTTTATCCATACTGCCATGATCATCCCGATCTTCTTCATCGCTCTGATCTTCCTTGTCATCCTGGCTGCCATTCTCATACGGATTCTCTTCATCATCGTAGTCATCATCATATTCGTCATATTCAAAATCATCTTTTCCGTCTTCAAACAGTTCCCGCAGCTTTTCAACAATGCTTTTGAACTTTTCTCCAGTCAGAGACTGCAGAGTGCCGGCACAGGTACGCATAGTACGCACCGCAGACCGCTCTGTCAAAATGATCACCGTAATCAGCATCATCAGAAAAATAATCAGGATTGTTGCCGTTGTCCCGATCAGATGCTGAAGAAGACCGGAAAACAATCCGCCGATCAGGCCTCCGTTAAAGCCGGACTGACCAGCCTGAAAATAATAGACCGGTGAAAAAGGCTGCGATTCCCTGATTCCGGCAAAATGAAACAGAAAACAGCATTCCAGAAACAGAAGCAGGCACAGCTTTGTCTTTGTCTCTGCTTCCAGATTGCCTCTGTTGGGAATCATAAACAGATAAACCCCCAGAAGAACAAACGGCAGGACATAGGCAAGGCTGCCAAATAATCCATGCAGAATCACGTAAACCGCATCGCCTACACTCATGCAGTAATGAAAATTACACATGGTCAGCAGAATCGTAATTCCAATCGCCACCAAAAAGCGGATTTCATCACTCAGCCACTTTCTGTCGCCTTCCCCTGAAAGACGGGACCGGCTTTCTGCATTTACTCTATCATTTGCATTCTTCGCCTGTATACTGTTCTTTTTCTGTGCATCAACTTTTTTCTGTATACCATTGTTTTTCACGGAACCTCCTTTTCCGGCTGCTCCCGTTCTTTTTCCTGTGCTGTTTTTTGCACCTGCCGTTTTTCTGCTGCCGGCAGATTTTTGTCTTTTTACAGCAGAAGAAGACTTCTTTTGTGCCATAGTTTTACCAGTTACATTAGAAGCCATTGATTCACCTCGTATTCTCCCTGTTTTTTGCGTATTGTGTTATTATAGCCTATTTGATTTAAGAACTCAACTGTTTTATGGCTGTTCGGGAACGGACCTCATCAGAAACAGTGAAGTCTGCCGCGAAGGTTTTCACTATTCAGATGAAAAAACCACAGACAGCAGGTATACTTTTTACATTTACGGATATTCTAAAACAGTTACCAGAATTTAGTTGAACGAAAGGTTTAAATCATGGAAAATTACAGAAAGAATCAATATGACAGTAATAACAGCTGTGCAGGTGAATCTGCCGGACAGGAATCAGATATCTCAGCAGAAAATCCCCCGGAGACCACAGAAGAATCCTCTGCACGTTCCCAGCTGATCTACGATACCGGCGAAGCATTTCTGAATGACAGCCGCACTGCCCATAACATTCACCTTTTAACGATCATTGGGGAAATTGAAGGACACGATACGGCCGGTTCTCAGGTAAAAACCACAAAATACGAACATATCCTGCCCCGGCTGGCTCTGATTGAGGACGATGTAAACACGGACGGACTTTTAATCCTGTTAAATACCACCGGCGGCGATGTGGATGCCGGACTCAGCATTGCAGAAATGATTGCTTCTCTGAGCAAGCCCTCCGTATCACTGGTTCTGGGCGGCAGCCACTCCATCGGTGTTCCGCTGGCAGTCAGCACCACCTGGTCTTTCATCGTACCAACCGGCACCATGATTGTACACCCGGTTCAAATGAGCGGACGGGTCATCGGAGCTCCCCAGACCTACGAATACAACAAACGGATTCAGGACCGCATCACCGGATTCATAGCCTCTCACAGCCGTACCACGCAGAAACAGCTGGAAAAAATGATGATGGAAAACACCAAACTGACCAAGGATTTGGGAACTATCCTCATCGGTGAAGAAGCCGTTCAGGCAGGACTGATTCACGAAACCGGCGGAATTCAGGACGCCCTGCGCAAGCTGCATGAACTGATTGAGGGTAACTGTTCAGACTTCGGCCTGAAGAAATAAAGGTTGTGAGACAGACTGACCATGGTGTCCTGTAAAAGGGACCGTAGAAACCTGTATTTCTCCGGCCGAAGTCTGAACAGTAATACTTGTACTTTTGTCTGTTTGATATTATACTTAGGAGAGCAAAGGCTGCGGTGAAGCAGCTTACTGTATTTCATAGTACTGGAGGAATTTAAATGGAGAAGGAAAAACACATCAGGGGATTATATCACGAGGAAGGCTGCGGCTGCGAACATCACGAACACGGTCATGAACATGGCGAAGACTGTGGATGCGGTCATCATGAACACGGTCATGAGCATGGCGAGGGATGCGGCTGCGGTCACAACCATCAGCACGGCGGCAATCAGGTTCTGATCGGGACCATGAGTGGTCATCTGCTGGGTACCATGACCGCCTATACCACCGTATCGCTGCCGGTTGCGGAAGTTAATATGAATCTGTCCATGAAGGATGTGGCTCTTCATATTAAAGAACTGGGCGGCGTGCCCATGCAGATGAAAGCCAGCCTGAAGGACAGTCAGCATACGGTTATTATGAATATGCTCGGCAAAGATATCTACCGTTCCGAATCAAATGAAAGCACCGAAACAGATCCGACTAAAGTCAAATGTAATCTGCTTGCGGTTGCAGATGGAATCGAAGCAGATGCATTGAGAGAGAAACTGGAAGAAATCATGGGGTATTTTGTTAATAATTCTTTTTAGTATCACTCATACCTGACGGTAAAATCCAACTTACACCAGATGAAAGTTCGATATGCAGACTGCTAATATGCATATCTGAGAGGATGGCGGTTATTTACCGCCTCCTGTTCAATTGCCTGAAACGAGACGATTATAAAACAAAAACGTTGCCTATAGAATAACAATGTCGAAACCTGTAGGAAAGCTATTACACAGCATGCGTGATTTGATTTAAATAAAGGAAGGAGTATATTAGGATTAATATATTAAATGACAGAATATTATATAATTATCTTTGTAAGAATCATTTTGAAAAGTTAAATGATAAATTGTTTGTTAGAATCCATGACATTATATGTATTGATACAATTGAAATTATAGTACATGAAAATGATTTTTTTTCTATAAAGTTGGGTGAATATGTCCTGATAAACCAGAAAGAAGGACTGAATTGCATAGGATATAAAGATTTAAAGGCATTAGAGTCACCTATATATGATACATATTGGTGGTCAGTTAAAACTCCTGTAACTAAATCAGCAGAAATGCTGGAAAGATATGGAGAGAAATATTGGGATAAATACAATTCTGTTGATAAAATTATTGATCTGATACAATATTATATCGACCATTCCGAGGAACAAGCAGCTGATTTATCAGAACGTTTAACACTATTTAATTTATATTTAATAAAAAATGACTATAAAAACGCAGAATCATTAGCTGATAAACTGATTGTCAGGAACATGTTTTCCTTGAATGATGATCCGGAAATGTACTGGAAAAATATGATGGAAGAAATGCTTAAATGGGTAAAACAATCAGATGAAGATGAAACATTTTGGGAGAAAGTATATGACTGGAGAAGTCAATACTATGTACAATAAATACATTAGAAAGATTTTAATACCAATATTGGTTGAAAACGGATATGAACCAGATCCTCCGAGGTCACTTAGAACTTTTAAAAAAGATACGAAAACGGGATTTACAATTTCTATAGAAATACAAAAAAGCAGATGTCATCCTTGTATTACAATTAATATTTTAATTTTTGAAACAGGATATGATTGCTCTATTGTAAACTGTCGTTTAGGCAATCTGGTTTATTCATCGAGAGATATCTGGTGGTCCGTAGAATCATCTAAAATTGAAAACAGTTTTCAGGACATATTGAAGATCATAAAAGAAACGATGCTTCCTGAATTGGAAAAATGGGAAAATCAGGAGTTTATTAATGAGTTTCTGGAAAATCCACGACACTGGAGTTGGTAGTTGTGAATTATTGTAATTACTCATGAAAAAGCCATGTCTGAACAACAGTTCTCGAAATATTCCAGCGTACAACGACAGGCATACGATATTTTCCGGGAATCATGAACTGTTCCCCTGGAAATCCGCATGCCTGCAATCACAAACTTATGCCAGAGCAGCTCCCAGTGCCCTGCACGCGGAGATTGCTTCTTCGTCCGGTTCTTCATTGCAGATCACGCTGTCGCAAACCATTACCGCTCCGGCTTTTCGTGAGGATTCTTCCCAGCTGCGCATCCAGTCTCCGTCTCCCCAGCCATAGGAACCAAACAGCGCAATATTTTTGCCGTTCAAACTGTCTTCACAACTGTCCCACATGGGCTGAAATTCATCTTCTTCCAGTACCTCATCTCCCATGGCAGAGCAGCCAAAGGCAATTGCGTCATATTCACCCAGCATGGAAGCGCTGAATTCCGCCGCTGTAAACAATACGGCCTCCGCTCCTTTTTCCTTTGCGCCTTCCAGAACAGCCAAAGCCATCTGCTCCGTATTTCCTGTTGTGTTAGTATTAACTAACTACGATCATCTTATACTTTTTTCTGCTTTCTGTCAATCCTTTTCCGGCACTTTGAATTTTTTTCTCATCATGTCCATTTATAACATGATCTTACCATTTTTTTCACAGATCCGCCTGGCTCTGAAAACAAAAAAAGAATCGTTTTATATAAAAACAGCCGCAAACCCATAATACAAGTCTCAGCGCAGGCATCTTCAGCCCGCAGAGAGACTTCGTATTGTGGGTTTGCGGCGTTCCATGGATCAGAACCCGCATAAAATCCCCAAAGGATTTATGCTCTCAGTTCCGCTCCGATTTCTTTCAGTGCATTGAGGATTTTTTCCATGATCTCGTTGACTTCCGTGTCAGCCAGCGTTCTGTCCTTTGCGCGGAAGGACAGGCTGAATGCAACAGATTTGAAGCCTTCTTTGATCTGGCTTCCTTCGTAAACATCGAAAAGACTGCAGTGCTCCAGAAGCTTTCCGCCCTTCTTTTCAATAATTTCTTCCAGTTTTCCTACTGTTACATCTTTTTCAATGGTCATACTGATATCGCGGGTCAGTGCGGGGAATCTGGCAATGCCTTCGTATTTTCTGTCGAAGGTTGCAAATTCCAGAATGGAAGGCATATCGATATCCGCTACATAAGGTCTGTCGCCGATACCGTAATTGTCTGCCACATCGGGATGTACTTCGCCCAGGAAGCCGACGCATTTTCCGCCATAAATAATATCCGCCTGGCGGCCGGGATGCAGGAATTCCTTTTTCTGGGAAGGATCGTATGTTACTTTGCCGGACATACCGATCTTGTCAAAAAATTCTTCCACAACGCCCTTCATGTCATAGAAATCGCCGGAGCCGTAGAAACCGAACATCAGCTGCATTCTTTCATCAGGCAGTTCTGTCAGAGGCAGTGCCTTGGGCAGGTAAATGTTGCCCAGTTCATACAGTCTGACGCCTTTGTTTCTTCTGTTATAGTTGGTTGCCAGTGATGTCAGCATGCCGTTCAGAGCAGAAGTTCTCATAATACTGTAATCTTCTCCCAGAGGATTCATGATCGTAATCGCCTGTCTCATGGGATTATCAGGTGTCAGACGCAGTTTTTCAAATACTTTGGGACTTTCAAAGGAATAAGTCATGGCTTCGGAATAACCGTTGTATTCCGCTACATCTTTTGCAATATCCTCAATACGCTGCTTAAAGGTCTTCTTGCCGGCAGTTGCCTCTCCGGAAGGAAGGGTCATGGGAATCTTCTCATAGCAGAAAATACGTGCAACTTCCTCTGCCAGATCAGCCCCGCAGTTCAGATCCTGACGGAAAGTGGGCGCTACCACTTCTTCTGTCTCCGCATCGTATTCCAGATCCAGTTTTCTGAAGGTCTCCAGCATATCTTCTCTGGAAATGTCCGTTCCAAGCAGCTGATTGATACGGTCGGGCTCAAATTTCACACGACTGGGCTGTCTCTTAACAGGATAATGATCCACCATGCCGCCTACAACCTCACCGCAGCCCAGCTCTTCTACCAGCTGGCAGGCTCTGTTGATGGCATCTTCTGCATTGTTGGGATCCAGACCCTTTTCGAACTTGCCGGAAGCATCGGTTCTCATACCGAGACGTTTGGAGGAAAGACGGATATTGGTGCCGTCGAAGCAGGCTGCTTCAAACAGTACGGTTTTGATATCGTCGGTGATCTTGGAATTCTCACCTCCCATGATGCCGGCAATACCGATTTCCTTTTCCGCATCGCATATCATCAGGATATCGTGATCCAGATTTCTCATCTGGCCATCCAGTGTCTGGAAGGTATCGCCGTCTTCCGCACGTTTTACCACGATCTTATGACCGGCAATGGTATCATAGTCAAATGCGTGCATGGGCTGGCCGTATTCTTCCATTACATAGTTGGTGATATCCACCAGATTGTTGATGGGACGGATACCGCAGGCTGCAAGACGTCTCTGCATCCATTCCGGTGAAGGACCGATTTTGATGTTTTTCACCATTCTTGCGCAGTATCTGGGGCAGAGCTCATCATCCTTTACTTCCACTTCCACATAATCATGCACATCTTCACCGTTGCCTTTTGCTTCGGGAACCGGAGGATAGAAGGGCAGGCCGAAGGTAGCTGCTGCTTCCCTTGCAATACCGATTACGCTGAAGCAATCCACACGGTTGGAGGTGATTTCATATTCAAATACGCTGTCACGCAGACCCAGCAGTTCTACTGCATCAGCACCGATGGGAGCATCCTCTTTCATAATGTAAATGCCTTCTTCCGGAGCATCCGGATACATCTCGCGGCTGGAGCCCAGTTCTTCGATAGAACACATCATACCGAAAGAAGGAACCCCTCTTAACTTGCCTTTTTTGATTTTAATGCCGTCTTCGGGCAGAGGACCGCCGTCATGGCCGCCTGCGACCTTGCCGCCCACTAAAACAACGGGAACCTTTGCACCCACAAATACATTGGGAGCACCGGTAACGATCTGGATCGTTTCCGTACCCACATTGACCTGACAGATGACCAGCTTGTCGGCATCGGGATGTTTTTCGATGGATTCGATCTGTCCTACGACAATTTTTTCCAGATTTTTGTCCAGACGGACATAACTTTCAACTTTTGTTCCGGACATGGTCATGGCATCGCCAAATTCCTGGGGTTCTGCTTTCAAATCCGGTACATATGCTTTTATCCATGATAAAGGTGTATTCATATATCTGACCTCACTCTCTTAGAACTGTTTCAGGAAACGAATATCGTTTTCGTATAAAAGTCTCATGTCATCAATTTCATATTTCAGCAAAGCGATACGCTCCAGACCAACGCCGAATGCGAAGCCTGAGTATTCGTTGGGGTCGATACCGCTCATCTCCAGCACACGGGGATGGATCATACCGCAGCCAAGGATCTCGATCCATCCTTCTCCTTTGCAGAAACGGCAGCCTTTGCCGTGACATTTGAAACAGGTTACATCCACTTCCGCACTGGGTTCTGTGAAGGGGAAATGATGAGGACGGAATTTAACCTTCGTGTCTTCTCCGAACATCTCCTTCGCAAACTGCTGCAGCGTACCCTTCAGGTCGGCAAATGTAATGTTTTTATCAATGACCATACCTTCAATCTGATGGAAAGAAGGTGAATGGGTTGCATCCACTTCGTCGGAACGGAATACACGGCCGGGCGCGATCATACGGATGGGCAGCGGATGTTTTTCCATGGTTCTGACCTGAACCGGTGATGTCTGTGTTCTCAGCAGAATCTTATCCGTGATGTAGAAAGTGTCCTGTTCGTCCTTTGCCGGATGATTGGCGGGAATATTCAGTGCCTCGAAATTGTAGTAATCATATTCTACTTCGGGACCTTCCACGACCTCATAACCCATGCCGATAAAAATACGTTCTACTTCGTCAAGGGCTACATGATTGGGATGTCTGTGACCTGCTGCCTGCTTTCTTGCAGGAAGGGTAACGTCAATGCATTCCGCCTTCATCTGCGCCTCTCTTGCGGCCTTTGCCAATGCAGTTTTTTTCTCATCCAGCACATTCTCCAGATGAGAGCGGACCTCATTGACCATCTGACCGAATGCAGGCCGTTCTTCCGGTGCAATATTCTTCATACCCTTTAAAAGAGCAGTCAGCTGACCCTTTTTACCAAGGTAGGCAACTTTAACTTCATTCAGTTTGTCCATTTTGTCAGCGTTTTCAATTAAGGCAAGCGCTTCCTTTTTAATGCCTTCCAGTTTTTCTTTCATACCTGATATCCTTTCTGAACCGGATTCAGCAGATTTTCACAATTTGTGCAAAAATAATTACTGTAAAATTATGCTCTGCTGAACAGTTACCAAATTTATACTTTCGGCCGCGGATGAAATTGCATCAAACAAAAAATCCCCTATCCATAAAGGATAAGGGACGAATCATCTTCCGCGGTACCACCCTGATTCCTGCCATAACGGCAGACACTTACATGCGTAACGTGCATCACGTCTGTACTTAATAAGCCTGAAAAGCCGTTCGGTACAGAGGCTCGGGCGGGAAATTCGACACAGTACAGAACCTGAAACAGCTTTCAGCCGGTGGCTGTCTCTCTCTGATGGAATATACTGCATCTACTGCAGGAATAAATCCAACGCCTTCAACGCTTTTACTTGATTTTATTTTCCATACATTATAATATAATAACATTAAATCCATGAATGTCAAGGATTTTGTGCAGCAGCATAATCCGGAAAGAGAAGATCCATGAATCTGTTTATTACCCTGTTTCAGCTGAAAAATGAAATTGTCGAGAAAAAACTGACCGTTTACGGTGCCCAGGCGGCCTTTTTTCTTCAGCTGTCAGCAATCCCTTTTTTAATGGCACTGCTGAATGTTTTCCAGTTTCTGTCCCCCGGCGTGTTTCAGGAGCTTTTTCAGATGCTTGATGGCATCGGGAACGATACATTCTCCCGCACACTGTCCTATATCATCAGTGAACTCTATATTCAGTCCAGCGGAGCTCTGATCTCTGTTTCACTGCTGGGCGCTCTGTGGAGCTCTTCCAAGGGTGTTTATGCCATCGTGCGCGGACTGAATGAGATCTACGGCAACAAAAAGAAACACGGCTTCGTCACTGCGCGGCTGATCAGCTTTTTTTACATGATTTTTCTGATCGCCATCCTGTTTTTCACCATCGTTGTGCTGATGTTCGGCAGCAGTATTCAGGAGCTGATCGGACGCTTTCTCCCGCCGCTGTACCATATCCTGCGGCTGTTTCTCCGTTTCCGCCTGCTGGCGGCAGTCCCGATCCTGATCCTGTTTTTCATGTGCCTCTATACCTTTTATCCGGGCCGGAATATCCGCTTTCGGGATCAATTCTGGGGAGCGGTATTCTCCGCTTCCGCCTGGATCGTATTTTCTTTCTGCTATGAATTCTATATTCAGCATATTACCAACTATTCACGCATTTACGGCAGTCTGGGAGCAATTCTTCTGCTGCTTTTATGGATCTATTTCTGTCTCTGTATCGTTCTGCTGGGTGCGGAGCTGAATCATTTTCTGAATAAACAGCGCAGAGAGATGTATTGATTCTCCCTGCGCCCGGTATTTATACAATCGTAAAGGCAGTTAATCCTGCACTTTTACAACAATCTCACCCTGCTTTTTGTAAATGGAGCCGGCCGGTACGAAGCCTCTTACGCTGGACAGCGGATATATATTGCTGTCGCGGCCGATGACCGTCCCGGGATTCAGGATACTGCCGCATCCTACTTCCACGCCGTCTCCCACCAGCGCGCCTACTTTCTTGCGTCCGGTTTCCAGATTACCTTCCGGTGTGTGGATTTCCACCAGCTTTTTGTCGGATTTCACATTGGATGTAATCGAGCCGGCGCCCATATGGGATTTATAGCCCAGAATGGAATCCCCCACATAATTATAATGAGGCACCTGTACGTTGTCAAAAATAATGACATTTTTCAGTTCCGTAGAATTGCCTACAACGGCATGGTCGCCTACCAGCGCATTGCCCCGGATAAAGGCACAGTGACGAACCTCCGTCTCTTCGCCGATGATGGCAGGGCCTGTAATCGATGCGGTAGGTGCTACCTTTGCCGATTTTGCGATCCAGATATTCCCATCCCGCTCTTCATAGCGGTCTTTCGGAAGCTGCGGTCCCAGTTCCATGATCAGGTCGCTGATCCCGGCCAGAGCCTCCCAGGGATATTCGGTCTTCTCCAGCAGACCTGCTGCTTTTGTATGTGTCAGATCATAAAGATTCACTGTTTTTAATTCTTCCATTGCAATACCTCCTGTTTTTTATGTATTCTGATAACTGTTCAGAGCCAGCCCTGAACATACTGCCCGGCTCTGAACAGCTGTATTCATTTATAATACTTCTGAATCGTATGAAAATTACGCTGAATGGAGCTTACATTACGTTTTGAACGGACGCTTTCCGTCCGGCGGACGATAAAACCGGTCAGCTTTTGCATGTACTCTTCCGTGGTAATTGTTCCTTCTGCCACATAGGTCAGGCCTTTTTGCCAGCTGGCTGTCAGTTCCGGGTTCAGCAGATGGACAATGGAGTCATTGACCACTTCATAGACCATCTCTCCCAGCATGGTGGGCGTAATCACCTGTGTCTTGCCGTTCAGGCTCAGATACCGGATATTAAACAGCTTTTTCAGGATCTCCGCTCTGGTGGCAGAGGTTCCGATCCCGCTGCCTTTGATCTGCTCCCTGAGTTCTTCATCTTCAATGAGCTGTCCCGCATTCTCCATGGCAAGAATCATGGAACCGGAATTATACCGTCTGGGAGGAGAAGTTTCTCCCTCACGGATTTTGAATTCTTTTACAGGAAATACATCTCCTTTTCTGATCTTTTTCAGTGCTTCCAGAAAAACGGCCTGCTCCTGAACTGACATGGATGCCCCGTCGCTGCCGTCCTTCTCAATCTCTCCTGTTTTTTCCGTTTTTTCATTCTCCCCGGCAGACGGATCTTTTTCCTGCTTCTGTACAGCCTCTGATGCATTCTTCTTCCAGAGATGTTCCCCGGTGACCACCATATAGCCCTCATCAGCCAGCAGCTTCAGGCCTGCAAAAAACTTTTCTTCCTTAATCTGAAAGGCCAGAGAATACTTATCATACACCGCCGCCGGATAAAAAATACTCAGAAAACGGCGCACGATCATATCGTAAACGCGCCCTGCATATCCTTTCAGACTGTTCAGCGCCCGCAGGCCCTGACCGGTAGGCACGATGGCGTAATGATCCGTGATCTGTTTATCGTTCACATACCGGGTTTTCGCAATATTCCTGTAGCTTCCCTTATCGAGGATCTCCCTGGCAAATTCTCCCACAGAAGCAAGTCCGGCAATTCCTTTCAGGTTCCGGTCAATCTCCTTGGCAGCAGCCGTAGACAGAACTCTGGCGTCGGTTCTCGGATAAGTCACCAGCTTTTTCTCATACAGTTCCTGCACGATCTTCAGCGTCGTATCGGGACTGATCTTCAGCCGTTTGGAACAGTCATTCTGCAGTTCTGCAAGATTATAAAGCAGCGGTGGATTCTTCTTTTCCTTTTTCTTTTCTTTCAGGCAGACAGAAGCCTGTGCGGGCCAGGGCTCGGAAAGATGGGCAATCATAGCCTCCGCATCTTCTTTCTGCAGGAAACCGCTGTCCTTATACAGTTTTGCTGCCGCATAATAGCGGCTGCCTTCCACCGCCTTCCATTCCGCAGTCACCATATGGCCGCCGCAGTCCACCTGCGCCTGCACCCGGTAAAAGGGGGTTTTGACGAAATTGCGGATTTCCCGCTCCCTGCGGACTACCATACCCAGAACACAGGTCATCACCCTTCCTACGGAAATCACCGTATGACTGCTGCCGGTCACCTGACTGATCTCCCTTCCGTATACCAGTGTCAGAAGCCGTGAAAAATTGATGCCCATCAGATAATCTTCTCTGGCCCGCATATAAGCGGAAGCCGCCAGATTGTCATAAGCAGACAGATCTTTCGCATTCCGGATTCCTTTCAGAATCTCTTCTTCCGTCTGGGAATCAATCCAGACCCTTTTTCGCATCTTTCCCGAAACACCGGCCATCTGCTCCACCAGGCGGTATATGTATTCCCCCTCCCGTCCGGAGTCGGTACATACATAGATCACTTCCACGTCAGGGCGGTTCAGCTGTTTTTTCACGATTTCAAACTGATCCTTCACCTGATCGATGACCTCGTACTTATACTCTTTCGGAATAAAAGGAAGCCTGTCGAGCCGCCAGCTTTTCAGAGCGGGATCGTAGGCTTCGGGATAACTCATGGTAATCAGATGTCCCACGCACCAGGTCACCACATAATGCGCAGACTCCAGAAATCCATTGCTGCGTTTCATGGGTTCCTTCAGCGCTTTGGCAAATTCCTGAGCCACACTGGGTTTTTCAGCAATAAACAGATATTTTCCCACACAATCCTTCTTTCTTTAAAATCCTCTAAAATCATGCAGCAGACAATCACAGTCCGAAACCGCAATTGCCTGCTGCATGTAAAAAATACAGTATTTATCTGGCAGTCAGCACCTGCATGGTGTTGGTCACGCCTTTGATAACATGTTCGTTCTTGGAAACAACACCGGCTGTAATAATAACGGTATCACCGGGCTCCACAAGTCCTGATTCCTGAATGATCTCATAGGCGGAATCAATAACCGCAGCGCCGTCTCCGTGAAGCATCTCGGAATGCATGGGCATTACCCCCCACAGAATCTGCATCTTGCGAAGGTTGGCGTCGCTGGGACTCAGAGCAAGAATCGGGCAGTGCGGTCTGAATTTGGCCATCATTCTTGCTGTAAAACCGCTCAGAGTGGGCGTTACGATATATTTGGCATTCATATGAAGACCGGTTGCTGCTGCTGCATATACCACAGCAGTGGAAATTCCTCTTCTTCTGTATTTTCTTCTTTCAGAAATAATGGTTTCGTAGTCCAGATGAGACTCCGCGTTCTCACAGATCCTGCACATCATATTCAGTGCATCGAGAGGATATTTGCCTGCTGCAGTCTCTCCGGAAAGCATCACACAGTCGGTTCCGTCGTAAACCGCATTGGCCACATCGGCTACCTCCGCTCTTGTCGGACGCGGATTGCGGATCATGGAATCCAGCATCTGTGTTGCTGTAATTACGGTCTTGAACTGATCATTACACTTCTTTATAATGGTTTTCTGAATATAGGGAACCTCTTCCGCAGGGATTTCAACACCCAGATCGCCTCTGGCTACCATAACGCCGTCACTGGCCTTGATGATGGAATCGATGTTCTCCACACCTTCCCGGTTTTCAATCTTGGAAATGATCTTGATATCACTGGCGCCGTATTCCTGCAGAATCTCACGGATCTCCAGAACAGCATCTACATTGCGGACAAAAGAAGCTGCGATGAAATCAAATCCCTGTTCAATACCGAAAATGATATCGTCTCTGTCTTTTTCCGTAATGGCGGGCAGATTGATCTTTACATTGGGAACATTGACACCCTTTCTCTCGCCCAGCTCGCCGCCGTTGGATACCACGCAGTGAATGTCGGGGCCTTCCACGGAAACGACCTCCAGACCGATCAGACCATCATCGATCAGAATCTGATTGCCGGGTTCCACATCTTCATTGAGACCATCATAATTGATCTGTACGCAGGATGCATCGCCAACCACACTGCGGGTCGTCAGTGTAAATTCCTGTCCCTGCTCCAGCTTCACCTTCTGACCATCCTTAAGAACTCCTGTTCTGATTTCAGGTCCTTTTGTATCCAGCAGAGCTGCAACCGGTACACCCAGTTCTTCTCTCAGTCTTTTCAGCTGCTGAAAGCGTTCTCTCTGCTCTGCATGAGAACCATGGGAGAAATTGAATCGTGCAACATTCATGCCGTTCTGGATCAGGCCTTTCATTACTTCAGGGTCATCAACAGCGGGTCCCATGGTACAAATAATCTTCGTTTTCCTCATCTTGAACAAATTCCTTTCCTTTTTAAAGCCGGCAATCCGTCTGGATAGACAACGGATCTTCAATCTCCGGCTTTGGTTACATGTTTGTGTGTATATAAATGGTCCTGACAGTATTCATATGCACCGTCGCATTTGGAACAGTAGCGGAATTCAAGATCCTCACTATCTTTTTCCGTTCTGCCGCAGACAGCACATCTGTGTCTTGTGCCCCCGTTTCCTTTGGGAGCTGCCATTTTTACCTTTTTCTGATAATCGGCCCGTCGCTTCACCTGTTTCGGTGAATACCGGACAAACCGGCTGCTGTTAAAGAAATACAGCAGGAAATTGGCTGCAGCGATCAATGCCGCCACCGCAGACGGCACGGAAGAATTGATGCCGATCAGCGAAGGGTTGAAGAAAATGGTCAGAAAACCACCCACGATCGTTGCCGCCAGCCAGAGGCCGTCAATAAGCGCCAGCCACTTCATCC
Organism: Lachnospiraceae bacterium; assembly: GCA_028724245.1. Classification (GTDB taxonomy): domain Bacteria; phylum Bacillota; class Clostridia; order Lachnospirales; family Lachnospiraceae; genus TWA4. The sequence goes on along the minus strand of JAQYDI010000129.1, from coordinate 18,966 downwards.
TGACCGGCAGGATCCACATGAGAAGAATCTCATAATCGGGGAATTCTGCACCAAATGCCATAAACAGAGACATATTCAGATACATCAGATTCAGCTGCATGTCGTATCCCCAGATTCCATAAATCACAAAAGCCGCAATTATATGGAACAGTACTCCTGAAAAATAATACAGGTTAAAACGGAAGGCTCCCCAGGTATTCTCCAGTGCAGTGCCGATGGTCCAGTACAACATGCAGAAAAAGAACATGCTGATGATGTCCCCTGCCGGCGGATCCAGCAGAAATGTCACAAGCCTCCATACCTGTCCCTGAAGCACCGCCTCCACGCTCAGCTGCAGATACTGATAATAAAGCTGCGGCTGCGCGGTCATCAGGATAAAACCGGCAATGTTCAGTACAATCACGTATGCCATCAGATTGTGTATGGCATATTTTCCAAATTTCCGTTCCAGTTTCCGTAACCAGTTCATATATCTTCGCTACTCCTTTAAAACATACGCTTGATCTTCAGAATCAGTGCCACGATCAGCGACAGAATCAATGAAAATATGATAATGATCAGGAAGCCGTCCGCTGTTCCTGAGAACGGCATGCCCGCCGTATTCACATTCATACCGTAAAAACTGGAAACCATGGTAGGAATGGACAGAACAATGGTAACAGCTGCCAGAATCTTCATGATCTGGTTCAGATTATTGGAAACAACGGAAGAAAACGCATTCATCATACCTTCCAGAATGCCTGAATAAATATTCGCCATCTCGATGGCCTGCTTGTTCTCGATGATGACATCCTCCAGCAGATCCTCATCAGACGGGTACTTTTCAAACCGCGGAAGCTTCAGAAGCTTTTCCAGCACCACTTCATTGGAGCGAAGGGATGTCTTAAAATACACCAGAGATTTCTCCAGCCCCATCAGTTCGATCAGTTCCTGATTTCTGGTGGTGCCGTCGCCCAGCTTTTCCTCCATTGCATCGCTTTCCTTATCAATCATACGCAGATAATGAATAAACCATGAGGCATTGCGGTAAAGAATCTGTAAAATAAACCGACTGCGCCAGCCGGTACTGAAATGTTTGACACGTCCATCCACAAAAGATTTGAGTACCGGCGTATCCTGCAGACATACGGTGATGATCCGGTCACTTTTTACGATAATACTCATGGGAATCGTAATATACCAGTCTCTTTCGTCACGCTGCTCAATGGTCGGTATATCAACCAGGATCATGGTGTAGTCATCTTCCACTTCAATACGGGAACGTTCTTCATCATCCAATGCCGCTTTCAGATCGCTGACAATGATTCCATTATCTTCTGCAACATCCAGAATCTCACCTGCCGTAGGATTGGTGAGAGCAATCCAGCTGTTTTCTCTGGCAGAGCTTTCTTCCATCAGTATATTATCTACTGATCTGTAGTATTTAACCATAGCAGTTAAAACTCCTTCCTGCAAACAATGGTTCACTCTGCCGCTATGGGCACAGCAACTGTGTAAATTATAAATTTGATTTATTTTTTTGTCAACCTGTTACAGGATATCGACAGGATTTTTAAAAACCCATGGGGACAATCTGGTGTTTTTGCTGATTGAATTTCCAATTAAAAGGTATTATAATGACAATGCTGTTTCAGCAGAAGACATTTTAATATACATATCTTGATATCAGAAGAGGAGGATACGGCCTTTGGCCGTGCAGAATATGAATAACACTTACAGTCTCGGAATCGATATCGGTTCCACCACAGTAAAAGTCGCTTTACTGGATCCTGATCAGAAGCTGATTTTCTCCGATTATCAGCGGCATTACGCCAATATTCAGGAAACCCTGGCTTCTCTTATCAAAAAAGCCCTGGACGTAACGGGTCCCATTGATATCGCACCCATGATTACAGGTTCCGGCGGCCTTACCCTGTCAAAGCATCTGGACATTCCTTTTGTACAGGAAGTTGTGGCTGTTTCCACAGCATTGAAAAGTTACGCGCCTCAGACCGACGTAGCCATTGAGCTGGGCGGCGAGGATGCCAAGATCATTTACTATACCAACGGTGTTGACCAGCGTATGAACGGAATCTGCGCAGGCGGTACCGGTTCTTTCATCGATCAGATGGCCTCTCTGCTTCAGACAGATGCAGCCGGTCTGAATGAATATGCAAAAAATTATAAGGCAATTTATCCCATTGCAGCCCGCTGCGGTGTATTTGCAAAAACCGATATCCAGCCGCTGATCAACGAAGGCGCCACCAGAGAGGATCTGGCCGCTTCCATTTTTCAGGCGGTTGTGAATCAGACCATCAGCGGTCTGGCCTGCGGCAAACCGATCCGCGGTCATGTGGCATTTCTGGGCGGTCCGCTTCATTTCCTGACCGAATTGAAGGCTGCTTTCATCCGTACACTGAATCTGGCGCCGGATGAGATCATCGCCCCCGACAATTCCCACCTGTTCGCAGCCATGGGTGCTGCCATGAATCAGGACAGCGAAACCGTTGTTCCCATGGACGGTCTTTACGAACGACTTCACAACGGCATCAAAATGGAATTCGAGATCAAACGTCTCGATCCTCTGTTTGAAAGTCAGGAAGATTATGATGCATTCAAAGCACGTCATGCAGAGCATACTGTGAAAAAAGGATCTCTGGCCGACTACAAAGGCAACTGTTTCCTGGGTATCGATGCCGGTTCCACCACAACAAAAGTGGCTGTTGTAGGCGAAGACGGCACGCTGCTCTACTCTTTCTATGACAACAATAACGGAAGCCCGCTTTCCACGGCAATCCGTGCGATCCATGAAATCACCGACCAGATCAATGATGAAGCCCAGATCGTCTACTCCTGTTCCACCGGCTACGGCGAAGCGCTTTTAAAAGCTGCGCTCATGCTGGATGAAGGAGAAGTGGAAACCGTTGCACATTACTATGCTGCTTCTTTCTTCAACCCGGATGTGGACTGCATTCTGGACATCGGCGGTCAGGACATGAAATGCATCAAGATCAAGGATCACACCGTTGACAACGTACTTCTGAATGAAGCCTGCTCCTCAGGCTGCGGTTCTTTCATCGAAACTTTCGCAAAATCCCTGAATTACAGCGTACAGGACTTTGCAAAGGAAGCACTGTTTGCGAAAAATCCCATTGATCTGGGCACAAGATGCACCGTTTTCATGAATTCCAACGTCAAACAGGCACAGAAGGAAGGCGCAACCGTTGCGGATATTTCCGCCGGTCTGGCTTACTCCGTCATTAAGAATGCATTATATAAGGTAATTAAAATTGCTTCTCCTGAAGATCTGGGCAGATCCATCGTGGTACAGGGCGGTACTTTCTACAACGATGCGGTTCTGCGCAGCTTTGAAAAAATCTCCGGCTGCGAAGCAATCCGCCCCGATATCGCCGGTATCATGGGTGCTTTCGGTGCCGCACTGGTGGCAAGAGAGCGTTATACCCCCGGTATGGAAACCTCCATGCTTCCCTGTCAGAAGATTCTGTCTCTTCAGTATGAGACCAGCATGACCCGCTGCAAAGGCTGCAACAACCACTGTCTGCTGACAGTCAACACCTTTGACGGCGGACGTCAGTATATCAGCGGCAACCGCTGTGAACGCGGACTGGGACAGGAAGTTAAGAAAAAAGAAATCCCAAACCTGTTCGACTACAAATACAGAAGAGTATTCAACTACAAACCTCTGGCACCGGAAAACGCTCCCCGCGGTACTGTGGGAATTCCCCGGGTCCTGAATATGTACGAAGATTATCCCTTCTGGGCTGTATTTTTCAAAAAACTGGGATTCTCCGTGATCCTTTCACCAAAATCCAGCCGGAAGGTTTACGAACTGGGTATTGAATCCATTCCCAGTGAATCGGAATGCTATCCGGCCAAGCTGGCCCACGGCCATATCAGCTGGCTGATCAAAAAACATCCTGATGTAATCTTCTATCCCAGTATTCCCTACGAACGCGTGGAGACAAAGGATGCCCAGAATCATTACAACTGCCCCATCGTTACTTCCTACTCGGAAAATATCAAAAACAATGTGGAGGAACTGAATGATTCCCACATCCGTTTTATGAATCCGTTCATGTCCTTCAGCGATGAAAAAACGATCACGGAACGCCTTGTGACCATTTTCAAGGAGGAATTCGGCATCCCGGCCAAAGAAATCACGGAAGCAGCTCATGCCGGCTGGGAAGAACTGCTGGCTGTGAAAAAAGATATTCAGCAGAAGGGCGAAGAAGTTCTGAGTTATATGGAAAAGACAGGCAAACACGGCATCGTTCTGGCAGGACGTCCCTACCACTGCGATCCGGAGATCAACCACGGTATTCCCGAGCTGATCACCTCCTACGGCGTATGCGTTCTGACAGAAGATTCCGTATCCCATCTTGGCAAAGTGGACCGCCCCACCATTGTCATGGATCAGTGGATGTATCATTCACGCCTTTATGCTGCAGCCGCATTTACCGGTACCAGAGAAGATCTGGACCTGATCCAGCTGAATTCCTTTGGCTGCGGTCTGGATGCAGTAACCACCGATCAGGTCAGTGATATTCTGAAAGCAGCCGGAAAGATTTACACAGTACTGAAAATCGACGAGGTAAATAATCTGGGCGCTGCCCGGATCCGTGTCCGCTCCCTGCTCTCCGCTCTGCGTGTGCGTCAGACAGCCGGTTCGGCCAGAAAGGTAATTTCCTCCGCATTAAAGCGCGTGGAATTTACAAAAGAGATGAAAGACGAGTACACGATTCTGTGTCCGCAGATGTCACCGATCCATTTCAGTATGCTGCGTGCCGTACTGAACAGCATGGGATACCATGTGGAGGTACTGGAAAGCACCAATAAGAAATCTGTGGATGCCGGCCTGAAATATGTCAACAATGATGCCTGTTATCCTTCCCTGATCGTGGTCGGACAGATCATGGATACCCTCCAGTCGGGCAAATACGATCCCAATAAGGTGGCGGTATTCATCACACAGACAGGCGGCGGCTGCCGGGCTTCCAATTATATCGGTTTCATCCGCCGTGCTCTGGCCAAGGCCGACATGGAGCAGGTACCTGTCATTTCCCTGAGTTTCCAGGGATTTGAGAAAAATTCCGGTTTCCAGATCACACCGACCCTGATTATAAAAGCACTGATGGCAGTTGTATTCGGTGATATTTTCATGCGGTGCCTGTATCATGTAAGGCCCTATGAAATCAAAAAAGGCTCTGCCAACAAGCTGCACCGGAAATGGGAAAAGCGCTGCATTAAATTCCTCTCTCAGGAGGGCATTCATTACGGCCAGTTCAACCGCATGGTAAAGGCGATCATCCATGATTTCGATGAATTCCCCATCCATGAGGATATGGTAAAACCGAAAGTCGGCGTGGTAGGTGAAATCCTTGTAAAATTCCTTCCTGCTGCCAATAATTATCTGGTAGACCTGCTGGAACAGGAAGGTGCGGAAGCTGTCGTTCCCGATCTGCTTGATTTCCTCATGTACAGTTTCTATAACATGAATTTCAAAGTAGAAAATCTCGGTTTCCGGAAAAAGAGTGCCATCCTCAGCAACATCGGAATCAAAGCCATCGAACGTTTCCGCAAAACAGTCCGTGTGGAACTGGAAAACAGCAAACGTTTCGAGCCTCCGGTACATATTGAACAGCTGGCAGAATATGCTCAGAACATTGTATCTCTGGGCAATCAGACCGGCGAGGGCTGGTTCCTGACCGGTGAGATGCTGGAACTGATCCACAGCGGTACGCCCAATATCGTGTGTACGCAGCCCTTCGGATGCCTTCCCAATCATGTGGTGGGTAAGGGCGTCATCAAAGAACTGCGCCGCCAGTATCCCGACTCCAATATCATTGCTGTCGATTATGACCCCGGTGCCAGTGAAGTCAATCAGTTAAACCGTATCAAACTGATGCTTTCCACTGCCAGAGAAAACCTGAAAGATTAGTTTGGGGCATACTAATACCGGCAGCTTTCTCAATCTGCCGGATCTGAATAACGTGCACCGTCAGGCGCACTGAAAAAGACACTGACCGAGCGGAAGCGGCGCTTCCTGCGGCCAGTGTCTTTTATCTGTTATTATATATATACTGTCATAACATAAGAAAGAGAGTTCCTGCTATGAATACAATTTCAAAAAAAACTTCAGATACAGCTGTTTTTCTTCAAAAAAAGGCTGTCGTGGCGTTTCTTGCCTGTTTTTGCTGCTTCCTGTGGGGAAGCGCTTTTCCTTCTATTAAAATCGGCTACCGGCTGTTTCAGATTGACTCTGCAGACACCGGTTCCCAGCTTTTGTTTGCCGGATGCCGTTTCACACTGGCAGGCGTCCTTGTAATCCTGACCGGTAGCCTTCTGCAGCGCAGATTCCTGATCCCCGCCAGAGAATCCATTCCCCGCATAATCAAGCTGGGAATGGTCCAGACCGTGCTCCAGTATCTGCTGTTCTATATCGGACTGGCCCATGCATCAGGCATTACCTCCTCCATCGTGGAAGCCTCCAACGTATTCTTCGCCATCCTTGTAGCCTCCTGCCTGTTCCATCTGGAGCCTCTGGGCAGCCGAAAACTGACAGGCTGCCTGATCGGCTTTCTGGGTGTCGTCCTCATCAACGTGGCCGGAGAATCCCTGACTTTTCATATGTCACCGGAAGGCGAGGGCTGTATCCTGCTGTCGGCCCTGTCCTACGCCTTTTCCTCCGTCATGATCAAACGCTACTCCCAGCTGGAAAATCCGGTTACTTTAAGCGGCTTCCAGTTTATGAGCGGCGGTATCATCCTGTCGGTCATCGGCGCATGCATGGGCGGCCGGGTCCACGCTTCCGGCTGGATGCCGCTCCTGCTGCTTCTTTATCTGGCATTTATCTCCGCCACAGCCTATACCATCTGGGGGATTCTGCTGAAATATAACCCGGTAGGAAATGTATCCATCTACGGCTTCATGAATCCCGTATGCGGCGTGATCCTTTCCGCCCTGTTCCTCAACGAAAAGAAAAGTTTCCAGTTTTCCACCGTCATTGCACTGATTCTTGTGTGTCTTGGCATCTGGATCGTAAACAGAGAAAAACCGGAGAAATAAATGATAAAACTTTTTCACAAGCATACCGTGAAGTCAGAAAAGATACCGGATCACCGGAATCTTTTTCAGCAGCAATGTCAGGACACAGCAGATTCCCATAACACAGAAACAGATCAGAAAAGCAGCCAGCATATGGAAATTTCCCATTCCTATCCATATGCTGTCCCATAATCCGGTAAAAAACGGTATTTTTTTCAGGACCATCAGATGCAGCAGATAAATGCCAAAGGTGCAGCTCCCAAGCAATTCTATCATTTGTTCCAGACGCGCCGACAAACGGATCCGGGAAAAAATATCCTTTACCGTTAGAAAAACGGCTGCGCAGTTAATGAAAACAAATGAATTATAAAAAACCTGCAGTTCCTGATTCCCTGACCGGTTTCCTGTAACCTGCATTCTGTAATATGTCATAAAACAGGAGATCCCAATCGCAGCCGCATTCACCAGCCACAGCAGAGGAAGTTTGTTCCTGTGCTCCGTCAGATCGAAACGATGCTGCAGAAAATATCCCAGACAGGGATACAGAACGATCTCACTGCAAAGCCACGCCGCATTGAAATGTTCATTAAGCGTCCATCGGTCCTGACACAGGATATACTGCAGGCAGGGGATCAGTCCGGTGAATACCAAGGCAAGACCGAACCAGTAATAAAAATGCTGATTGCTCAGATTTTTTACCAGCGCCCGCAGAAACGGCAGGCACATGAGAAATGGAATATAGGCATACAGATACCAGAAAGAAAAATTCCAGTTTTTTTCATAAAAACGACTCAGAAACCTGCCGATGGAAAGCGATTCCGTTCCCATGCCAACCTCCACAAGATAATAGATCAACGAAAAAACAACCAGCACCATGGCAATTTTTCCTATGCGTTTCTTCCACAGCACCTTAAACGGCTCATTTTCTCTTGCAAGAAAAAGTGCACCCGAAATTGCAAAAAACAACGGAACCGAAAATTTGCAGAATACCGCGATAAAAAGGTCGGCGAAAAATAAAATACCGCCGGGTTTATGTTCCAGAAAAAGATAAAAACCTTTTTTACCGGTATGATTAAATATAACAAAAAAACAGGCAATGATCCTCATTACCTCGAAATACAGATATTTTCCATTATTTTTCATATCTTTACCAATCCCAACTGAAAAGTGGTACCCGGCCTGCCGCCGGATACCACTTCAGCATATCTTAATCTTTTTATTTCAGAAGTACAAAATAGGCAATTACCGCAATACCCACAATAATGCGGTAGTAACCAAACAGAGCAAAGCTGTGTTTCTTTACATATCCCATCAGAAATTTAATTGCCGCAAGAGATACGATAAATGATACGACACAGCCGACGATCAGAACCTGAACCTCTACTGCAGTCATAACAGCGCCTGACATGATGAATTTCAGAACACGGATCAGACTGGCACCAAACATAACCGGCGCAGACAGGAAAAATGAAAATTCTGCAGCAGCAGGGCGGGAAACGCCCAGCAGCATGGCACCCAGAATGGTGGCACCGGAACGGGATGTACCGGGGATCAGCGCAAGGCACTGGAAACAGCCGATGAGCAGAGCCGTCTTATAGGACAAACGAACCGTATTATTTACGTCAAAGCTCTTGTTGCGGTAAAAATATTCCATTACGATAAAAATCACGCCGTAAATGATCAGCGTCGCTGCAACTACCTGAGGTGTTTCAAACTGTTCAAACCAGTCATTTAACGGAATCCCCAGTGCTGCGGCAGGAATACATCCGATAATAACCTTTCCCCACAGCTGGAAGGTTTCTCTCTTCTGCCTTGTGGACTTACGTCCGTAAAAAGGATTCAGCTTTTCAAAGAACACAATGACAACGGCCAGAATCGCCGCCAGCTGAATAACAACCAGAAACATGGAGCTGAACTCCGGTGATAGATCAAAATGAATAAATTCTTTTGCAAGAATCATATGACCGGTACTGCTGACGGGAAGCCACTCTGTAATTCCCTCTACAATACCGATAATAATGGCTTTAATAATCTCAGACATAAGTCTCTCCTTTACAATTTGCTTCTAAAAAATCACTTTCGGAAAACCGCTATACATTCTCGATCTGCCAGTCAATGGGGCTGATCTGATGCGCCTCCAGAAAAGCATTGGCCTGACTGAAATGACGGCAGCCGAAAAAGCCCCGGTAAGCAGAAAGCGGACTGGGATGGGGTGCCTCCAGAATCAGGTGCTGAGGGTTATTCAGCAGCGCTTTTTTACTCTGCGCCGGTCTGCCCCAGAGCATGAAAACAACAGGACGATCCAGATCGTTCACCGCCCGGATGGCCGCATCCGTAAACTGCTCCCAACCGATCCCCCTGTGGGAATTGGCATTATGTGCCCGGACCGTCAGCACCGTATTCAGCAGAAGTACACCCTGATCCGCCCACTTTTTCAGATAGCCATTATTGGGAATATAACAGCCCAGATCATCATGCAGCTCCTGATAAATATTAACCAGTGACGGAGGAATCTCCACCTCCGGTTTCACGGAAAAACTCAGGCCATGTGCCTGACCGTTATTGTGGTAGGGATCCTGCCCCAGAATCACCACTTTCACTTTGGAAAGAGGCGTAAAATCAAATGCATTGAAAATGTCATTGGCATCCGGAAAAATCTGATAATGCTGATATTCCTCCCGGACTTTATAATACAGTTCCTTATAGTAGGGCTTCTTAAACTCCCCGCTCAGGGGGACCAGCCAGTCATTGCTGATTGCAGCCATATAACCCTCTCCTCTTCTTTCTGAATCCCATAACCTTTTTCTGAATCCCATACACCTACAGGCGCATGGAAAGCCCTCTATCCGCCAGATACTGTTTCAGATCCAGTATCTCCAGCTCCTTATAGTGGAACAGCGATGCCGCCAGAGCCGCATCAGCCTTTCCTTCTGTGAGGGCATCGTAAAAATGTTCCTTCGCTCCGGCACCGCCCGAGGCAATGACAGGAATGGGAACTGCAGAAGCGATGGTACGCGTCAGTTCAATATCGTACCCTTTCTTTACCCCGTCGCAGTCCATACTGGTCAGCAGAATCTCACCGCAGCCCAGCTCGTGAACTCTCTCTGCCCATTCCACAGCGTCAATACCCGTATCAATGCGGCCTCCGTTTTTGTAAATATTCCAGCCTGTGCCGTCCGCTCTGCGTTTTGCATCAATGGCAACCACCACACACTGGCTTCCGAACTTGTCAGCCGCTTCACTGATCAGATGGGGGTTATTGATCGCCGCAGAATTCACGGAAATCTTATCGGCACCCTCACGGAGAATCTCTCTGAAATCATCCACCGTACGGATACCGCCGCCCACTGTAAAAGGAATAAAAACCTTTTCAGCCACCCGTCTGACCATATCCACAACCGTTTTGCGCGCATCAGAAGAAGCTGTGATATCCAGAAAAACCAGTTCATCAGCGCCGGCGCGGTCATATTCGGCTGCAACCTCCACCGGGTCTCCTGCATCCTTTAAATTAACAAAATTAACCCCTTTTACCACTCTTCCGTTGTTCACATCCAGACAGGGAATAATTCTTTTCGTAAACATGTTTTTACCTCCGGTAATCCTAAAATGATAATCTACAGCGCTGCAAAATTCTTCAGAATCTGAAGCCCTGCCGTACTGCTTTTTTCCGGGTGGAACTGGCAGGCAAAAACATTACCGCTTTCCACAGATGCATGAATCAGGGTGCTGTACTCCGTCGTTGCCGCTACAACATTCTCATCTGCTGCTTTTAAATAATAGGAATGCACAAAATAAACATAGGTATCCTGAGGAATCCCCTGAAACAGGCGGGCACCTTCCCGGATTTTAAGGGAATTCCAGCCCATATGGGGTATCTTCAGTCCCTCACAGGGGGGGATTCTCAGAATATCACCCTTCAGGATTCCCAGTCCCTCTGCTCCGGGACTTTCTTCGCTGCGTTCAAACAGCAGCTGCAGTCCGAGGCAGATGCCAAGGAATGGCTTCCCGCTGGCGGCAAATTCTCTGATCACATCAACCAGACCGAAATTTCTAAGGTTCTGCATGGCATCGCCGAATGCTCCCACACCGGGAAGAATCGCCTTATCCGCACCTCTGATTACTTCAGGATCTCTGGTGATCACAGTCTCCTCACCCAGAGAAAGCAGCGCTTTCTCCACGCTTTTCAGGTTACCTGCATCATAGTCAATAATCGCAATCATATGTATATCCTTCTTTATATTATTTCCCTTCCGTTCCTGATGGAACTTTTGTATCTGAATCTGCCCCGGACAGAACAGATTCAGATCATCCGGCCGGTTGTTCTCCGGACAGCACTATTCTATCACAGGACTTCCTGATAAACAACCCGAAATCCATGGTGGACCGATTTGTCTCTGTAATGATGCGGTTTACACTTACAGGTTATTGCCCGGATCCGCACCCGCATCTGCCGGTGCCCGGTTCAGTTCAAACCAGAATACAACGCCGCCGGTGGTATTCTCCACGCCATAGGGACATCCGTGCTGATCCATAATAGCTTTTACAATAGACAGTCCGATACCGCTTCCGCCGTATTCCCGGGTTCTCGCCTTATCTACCTTATAAAACTTGATCCATACCTTATCCAGTGATTCCCGGGGAATATGCTCCCCTGTATTGTATACACTGACACGGATCCGGTTGTCCCTGCTGTCATCCGCCGAAATCAGAACCTTCCGTTCTCCGTCCAGATGATTGCAGGCATTGCTGATGTAGTTTTTCAGCACTTCCTCAATCATGAATTCATCACCCAGAACCATCATACTGCGGTCATTCTCGCGATATTCCATGGTTCCTTCCTTCTGCTGCAGCAGAATACGCGTGGAATCCACCATCCCGTGAATCATTTCAGATAAATCAAATTCTGTTATCTCGCAGGTGTGACTGCCAAACTCCAGATGATTCAGGTTCAGCAGCTTCTGAACCATCTGATTCATCTTGGCTGCCTCATCCATGATGACATCACAGTAAAATTCCCGGCTTTCCGGATCATCGTTGACACAGTCATGAAGCCCTTCCGCATAGCCCTGAATAATCGCAATAGGTGTTTTCAGTTCATGGGACACATTGGAAAGAAATTCCTTCCGCATATCGTCAATCTGAATTTTTTCCTCGATATCCTTCTGCAGCTGCTCATTGGCCGCTTTCAGCTCCGTAATCGTCTTTTCCAGTTCCGACGCAAGATAATTCATACTGTTTCCCAGAAGCCCCACTTCATCCTGTGAATCCCCCTGATACCGTACATGAAAATCCTGCTTTGCCATACGGTTTGCAATGGTTGTCAGCTCCAGAATCGGTCTTGTCATACGCTTCATGATAAAAAAGATATACATTCCGGCAAAAAGAGCCACCGACACGCCCGTCAGCACAAAAAACTTGTTGGAAATAGAAGCGCTTTCCCGGATACTCTCCACCGGTGTACTGAGCAGAAAACCACAGCCTGATTCCAGAAAACCGAAGGCATCCATATACCGCGCATTGGAATGACTCTCTTTCATGATAACGATCTGGTAGCTGGAATTCCCGTATATTTTCCGGATATCCATATTATCGCTGAAAATATACTGTCCCAGCCGGCGCTGCAGATCGACCATCTCGGAAGAGGAACGAAACAGCACCACATCATCCGTTCCGACAAGCACTGCGCTGATATTGTATTTGCTCCAGCATTCTGTCAGAATCTGCGACAGTTCCGATGTCAGTTCGTCGCTCATATCCCTGCTGCTTCCCGTAAACTGATACTGATTCATAACACGGTTGATCTCGGAAATTTCCTCCGCCACGGCATCTTTTTTATTTTCCAGATAATAATCTTCCAGAAAATACAGATTCAGCAGAATACTGATACCTGTAGCAGCCACCATGACAAGAATAAACAGCAGGGTAAATTTCACACGCAGAGACTGCTTCATATAGGAAGCCCGCATCATGTGCTTTCTTTCTGAATTGTTGGTATCATCTGCAGTGCGCATCATTTATCCCCTTCTGCAGGATCGAATTTATATCCCATGCCCCGGATCGTAACAATGCAGTCGCCCCGGTCTCCCAGCTTGCTTCTCAGTTTTTTTACATGGGTATCTATGGTACGGGCATCCCCGTAATAATCGTAATTCCACACATTGTTCAGAATCCGTTCTCTCGACAGCGCCACGCCTTTATTTTCAATAAAATAGCACAGCAGTTCAAATTCCTTGAAGCTGAGTTCGATTTCCCTTCCATCCACAAATACCTGATGTGCAATCTTGTCAACGCGGATTCCGCCCGCTTCCAGTTCCTCACTGCCGGTTTCGCCGGTGCGGCGCAGAATTGCGCCCACCCGTGCCACAAGAATCTTATTGCTGAAAGGTTTGGAAATATACTCATCCGCCCCCAGATCAAATCCCTGCAGCTCATCGCCTTCACCGCCTTTGGCTGTCAGCATAATGATCGGCACATTGGATTCCTTGCGGATCGTCCGGCAGACTTCCCAGCCATCCATTTCCGGCATCATGACGTCAAGAATAATCAGATCGATACTGCTGTCGGAAAAAAACATTTCCAGTGCCCGCTTTCCATTCTCCGCTTCTACCACATCATAATCCGCCCGTTTCAGAAAGTCCTTTACCATCTTTCTGAGACGGGGCTCATCATCAACTAATAAAATTCTGTTTTTTGCCATGATTCTCCTTCTGAAATCATTAATTCAGTGAAATCTGTCCCTTGGAACTGACAAGTCTCGGTCGGAAACCTGCTTCTGCCAGTTTGTGGACGATTTCGTCTCTGTGTTCTTTTCCGAATGCTTCAATTGTCACACGCAGTTCCACGGCCGCCATACGGTTTACGCTGACGAACTGGTTATGTTCCAGCTTGACAACGTTGCCCTGTGCCTCGGCAATAGTAGAAGCCACACTGACCAGCTGACCGGGCGTATCCGGCAGCAGTACGGAAACAGTGAAAATACGTCCGCGCTCTACCAGACCATGCTGTACAATAGAAGACATGGTGATCACATCCATATTGCCGCCGCTGATTACCGATACCACCTTCTTGTTTTTGATATCAAGATGGCGCAGAGCAGCAATCGTCAGCAGACCTGAATTCTCCGCAACGATCTTGTGATTTTCCATCAGATCCAGGAAAGCCACGATCAGCTCTTCATCCGCAATGGTAATGATCTCATCCACATTATCCTTTACGATCTCGTAATTCAGCTTACCCGGCGTACGCACTGCGGTACCGTCGGCGATGGTATTGGCGCTGGGCAGAGTCACGATTTCCCCGGCCTCAATAGAAGCCTTCATACATGCCGCATTGGCGGGTTCCACGCCGATAATGTGAATATTGGGATTGAATAATTTCAGCAGTTTTGACACACCTGCTGCCAGTCCGCCGCCGCCGATGGGTACCAGTACATATTCCACAGTGGGCAGCTCCTTGATGATTTCCATGGCGATGGTTCCTTGACCGGTGATAACTGCCGCGTCATCAAAGGGATGGATAAATGTATACCCATGTTCCTCTGCCAGCTCCAGTGCATGAGCGCAGGCCTCATCGTAATCCTTTCCATAGAGAATCACCTCCGCACCGTATTCTTTTGTACGGTTTACCTTCAGCAGAGGGGTATTCTGAGGCATTACGATAGTTGCTTTGCAGCCGTAATGCATGGCAGCATAGGCAACGCCCTGCGCATGATTGCCTGCAGATGCCGCAATCAGTCCCTTTGCCCGCTGCTCTTCGGGCAGTGTACTGATCTTATAATAGGAACCGCGGATCTTATAGGAACCGGTAGTCTGCATATTCTCCGGTTTCAGATAAACCTTGTTCCCTGTCATCTGAGAAAAATAGGTACTGTACAGAAGCTTTGTCTCGTTTGTAACCTGTGAAACGATATCCGTAGCTTCTTCAAAACGTTCCATTGTCAGTAATTCTTTCTGTTCTTCCATCATTTCCTTCACATTTCCTTCTTTCATCTGTTCTTTCACTGAAGAATCCCTGTTTTCTCCTGATTCTACAGCGTTTCCTCTTCCTCATCTTCCCGCTTTACGTCAAACAGGGCGTTAACAAAACTGTCCGGGTTGAATTTCTGCAGATCTTCGATTTTCTCACCGATACCGATATATTTTACCGGCACACCCAGCTCCGACTGGATGGCAACGGCAATACCGCCCTTGGCGGTTCCGTCCATCTTGGTCAGGATAATACCTGAAATATCCACTGCTTCCTTAAACTGTCTGGCCTGTACCAGGGCATTCTGACCTGTGGTTCCGTCCAGAACCACCAGCGTTTCACGGTAGGCATCGGGATACTCCCTGTCAATGACACGGTTGATCTTCTTCAATTCCTCCATCAGATTCTTTTTGTTATGAAGACGTCCCGCCGTATCGCAGATCAGGATATCCGCCTGTTTTGCCCTGGCAGACTGTACCGCATCGTATACCACGCTGGCGGGATCGGCTCCTTCACCCTGACTGATCATATCCACACCGGCACGTCTGGCCCATTCTGCCAGCTGTTCCACCGCTGCCGCACGGAATGTATCCGCTGCTGCCAGAATCACCTTTTTACCCTGCCCCTGATACTGAGCTGCCAGCTTTCCGATGGTCGTGGTTTTTCCCACGCCGTTTACGCCGACTACCAGCAGCACCGATTTGCGGTGTTCGTATTCATAGGCGTTTTCGCCCAGATCCATCTGCTCTTTGATCGTATCCACCAGCAGCTGTTTGCACTCTGCCGGCTCCTTGATGTGCTGTTCCTTTACTTTTACCTTCAGGTTCTCGATAATCTCGGAAGCTGTATTGATCCCCAGATCCGCCATGACGAGAATCTCTTCAATTTCCTCATAAAAATCATCGTCAATCTGGGAAAAACCATTGAAAATCTGATCAAGACCAGACATGATGTTGTCTCTTGCCTTGGTCAGACCCTTAAATAATTTACCAAAAAATCCCATAATCGCTCCTTTCTATTCCTCCGCGTCCGTCAGATCCACAGATACCAGACTGGAAACGCCTTTTTCCTGCATGGTGATGCCGTACAGCTGATCCGCGATCAGCATGGTACCGCGCCTGTGGGTAATGACAATAAACTGCGTATTTTTCTTTAATTTATTCAAATAGGCCGCAAAACGGTCTACATTCACATCATCCAGCGCAGCTTCGATTTCATCCAGAATACAGAACGGCGAAGGTTTCAGGTTCTGGATAGCAAACAGCAGAGAAATGGCAGTCAGCGCTTTTTCCCCGCCTGACAGCTGCATCATATTCTGCAGCTTTTTACCCGGCGGCTGTACATGGATCAGGATACCCGATTCCAGCATATTTTCTGCTTCAGAAAGTTCCAGCGTACCGTAACCGCCGCCGAACAGTTCCTTGAATACCTTGTCAAATTCCTTCTGAATCTCCTGAAATTTCTCGGAAAACTGTTTCTGCATGCCGTCATTGAGCTGCTCGATCAGAATCTGCAGGTTCTCTCTGGCATGGACCAGATCCTCATGCTGGGAACGCATGAATTCCAGTCGCTTCGACAGCTCGGCATATTCATCCACCGCATTGGTATTGATGCTGCCCAGCGCTCTGATTTCCGACTTCAGACTTTGAATCCGTTTCTTCAGTTCCGACCGGACCGGAGGTTCTTCCATGCGGTAGCTTTCCGTCTCCGAAGGGGTCAGTTCGTATTCCTCCCACAGATAAGCCGCTTTCCGCTCCAGACCATCCTCCAGAAGCTCCTTCTGATGCTCCAGACGGAAGCATTCCTTCTCCAGTGTGGAAATCTCAGAGGACAGTCCCTCCTGCTTACGGAACAATTCCTGCTGCTGCTGCGTATTTTTCTCCTGACGGGCATTCTTTTCCCCGATTTCCTGCTCCAGAGACACAGTTCTCTGTTCCAGCACAGAAACCTCCTGCGCACACTGCTGTTTCTGCTGCTCCTTCTCAAGAATCGACTGCCGGATCTCCTCCTGCTGTCTGCGAAGTTCTTCCAGGTCTTTTTCTGTCTGCGCCTGTTCCTCCCGGACACGGCTCAGATCCGACTGAAGATGTGCCTTTTTTTCCTGCATGGTACTGCGGGCAACCTGTCCGGAAACCCTCTGTTCCGTCAACTGATCCAGTTCCTGACGATAAGCGGCAGCTTCCTCCGAAAGGCGGGCAGCTGTCTCTTCCGCATCCTGAATGGATTTTTCCAGATCAGCCGCCGACTGGCTGGCCTCCTCGTGTTCCTTTGCCAGACGGGTCTGTTCCTGCACCAGTTCCTCCACATCCTTTTCCAGATGGCTCATCTCATCCCTGGCCGCATCCAGCAGATCCATATTCTGGCGCAGCGTCATCTCGATCCGGCTGAATTCCAGCTGCTTCTCCTGCATCCGTCCGTTCAGACGGGCCAGTTCGCCGGCTCTTTCTTCTATTCCCGCCTGTCTCAGCTCCACTTCCGTATCCGCCTTCTCGCAGGTCGCCTGCGCACGCTTCACGGCATTCTCCAGTTCCTCCAGTTCCCTTCTGCGTCCCAGAAGGTTGCTGTTGTTCCGGAAAGCACCGCCGCTGATGGAACCTCCTGCATTGAGGGACTCGCCTTCCAGCGTCACAATACGGAAAGAATACCGGTAGCGCGCAGCAACTGCCAGCGCATGATCCATGGTATCCACCACCAGGATCCGCCCCAGCAGGAAACGGATAATATCCAGATACGCATCCTTCGTATGTACCAGCGTATCAGCTGTACCGCATACGCCGGGCAGCTGCAGCGCAGAAGTCTCCTGAAATCCCCCCCGGGGCTTCACCGTTGTCAGAGGAAGAAAAGTCGCTCTTCCCAGACGGTTCTTTTTCAGATGCTCAATACACAGCTTCGCCGTCTGCTCATTATCCGTAACCACATTCTGCAGAGCGCCGCCCAGAGCCGTTTCAATGGCAGTTTCATAACGCTTTTCCACCTGAATCAGATCCGCCAGAACGCCGTGGATCCCCGGAAAACGGGAACGGCTTTCCATAAGGCGGCGGATACTCATTCCGTATCCCTCGTAGCGCTCCGCCAGATTCTGAACCGAATCAAAACGTGCCTTTGCCTGATGCAGAGCTGCTCTTGCCCCGTCGGCTTCCTGTCTCACCCGGACAAGCTCACGCTCTGCTTCAGCGCTTTTTTCCTTTTCCGCCTGAATCTCTTCCCTGCAGCGGGCAATAGCTTCCTGAATTTCCTTCATGGTTTTTTTGCCCTGTCTGAGTTCCGACTTTGCATCGGCCTCCTGACTTCTGGCCTGCAGAAGCTTGCCGTTTAATTCCGCCGCCCGCAGACCGGTCTGTTCCGACATGGTATCATATTTCTGACGGTTTACCAACAGTTCCGACTTCCTGCGGGTCAGTTCCGTCTCTTTCTCCTGATTCGATTCTCTGCTTTGTCTGGCAGCTTCCAGTTTTTCGGAAATTTCTGCGATCCGGCTCTGAAGATCTGTAAATGCGGCCTCTTTTTCTTCTGCTTCCTGTTCCAGACGGTTTAGTTCGTCAGAAAGCCGTTTTTCCTCTTCCTGACCGGCCTTTTGTTTTTCTTCAGCTGTTCCTTCCTGCTTCCGATACAGTTCTGCCTGACTCTGATGAGAAGAAATCTGTTCCTCCAGAACCGCAATACGGGAACGTTTCTCTCTGGAAGCCTCTTTTGCCTCCTCCTGACTGCGGCGCAGCTCTTCCAGTTCACGACCAAGGCTGACAAAAGACTCACTCAACTGCGAATAGCGTTCTTTCACGCTGTCTGCCTGACCTCTGATCTCAGACAGCTGCGTCTGTGAAATACCCAGTTTTTCTGTCAGGGAAGACAGCTGTGTCCTGCTCTCTTCTGCCTCCGCCAGATAATCGTTCACATCACAGATTCGGAGCTCATCATGATATTTGATATAGGCCCGCGCCTTTTCCGCCTGATTTTTCA
>JAQYDI010000128.1 GCA_028724245.1 Lachnospiraceae bacterium | reverse complement strand
TACTACTGCAGGCAGATGGAATACCTGAGTGATATTCTCAACATGCTTTAACAGGTTCGGCAGACCTTTTTCAAGAGCTTCCAGATTTTCTTTCTGTACGTCAGCCTTCGGAACGCCGCCGTTGTATTTCAGAGCTTTGATCGTTGCTACGATGATAACTGCGTCGGGCTGCAGACCTGCCAGACGGCACTTGATATCCAGGAACTTCTCAGCACCCAGGTCAGCACCGAAGCCGGCTTCCGTAACTACGTAGTCACCGAAATGCATAGCCATCTTTGTTGCGATTACGGAGTTGCATCCATGAGCGATGTTAGCGAAAGGACCGCCGTGGATGAAGCAGGGTGTATGTTCCAGAGTCTGAACCAGGTTGGGTTTCAGAGCATCCTTTAACAGAGCGGTCATAGCGCCCTGAGCATTGATCTGACCGGCTGTGATCGGTTCGCCGCTTCTGGAGTAAGCAACCAGGATCTTGGAGAATCTGTCTTTCAGATCATCGATGCTGCTTGCCAGACAGAAAGCTGCCATGATTTCGGAAGCAACGGTGATATCGAAGCCGTCTTCTCTGGGATAGCCCTGAGCTTTTCCGCCAAGACCGTCAACGATGTTGCGGAGCTGTCTGTCGTTCATGTCCACGCAGCGTCTCCAGATGATTCTTCTGGGATCGATGTCCAGCTTGTTGCCCTGATAGATGTGGTTGTCGATCATAGCTGCCAGCAGGTTGTTGGCTGCGCCGATTGCATGGAAGTCGCCTGTGAAATGCAGGTTGATATCTTCCATAGGAATAACCTGTGCATAGCCGCCGCCTGCAGCACCGCCCTTAACACCGAATACCGGTCCCAGTGAGGGCTCTCTTAATGCCAGAACAACATTTTTGCCGAGTTTTGCAAGAGCGTCGCCAACGCCAACTGTAGTAGTTGTCTTGCCTTCGCCTGCGGGAGTCGGGTTGATCGCTGTTGTCAGGATCAGCTTAGCTTTCTTGCCGCTGCCCGGTTTTGTCTGCATCAGGTTGTAGTCAACTTTAGCTTTGTACTTGCCGTACAGTTCGATATCGTCTTCGCTAAGACCAATTTTAGCTGCTACCTCACGAATGTGAATCGGTGTTGCTTCCTGAGCGATCTCAATGTCAGATTTGAATCCCATAATTAGTACCTCCATTCATAGATAATGATATAATGAAACAATCATATAATCCGTGCATGTATCCCTCTTATCCATGCATGCACCATACGTTACATGACTATTCAGGTTCCTCTTACCCCTTCTGATTCGGCCGATGAACAGAATGATAGACGGACATTCATAAACTTCACCAATAATATTTTACAAATAATGTATCCTGATGACAATTTGAACGACCGGTTTTGTACATCTTCTTAAGATGGACAAATCTTTAACAATATAATATTACAAAACGCTTAAAAAATCAATGTATATTTTCACCATATTATTCATTTTCACCAATGAAAAACTTTGTTCAATTTTCATTGAATTTACGTAAAAATACTTCTTTTTTTTGGTACATACATACGTATCATAGCAATGCCACAGTTTGTTATAGAGAAATCAAACAGAATTTAGAGCAATATCCTAATTGCTTTTTTTGCATATTTGTTATATACTTAGTACGATTTCAGGCAAAGTAGAATTGTATGCGTAGTGTTTCCGGAACGGGGAGATGTCCGGAAAACGAATGTTTTGCAGCCGGCTGTTCTTTTTATCCCATTTTACAGACAGAACCGGATGAGGGCTGTATTTATATCCGCGATATGCAATTCGCATCCCGTTGCTTTAGCAATTATATTGCTGTATTTATTTTGACTGCATTCAACATTTAAGATAAACTGCATTCGATATAGCTGCTAATCCTGTAAACCGGGGCTGTGTGCACCCCGTTTTTTTTATATGGCAGGAACCTGAGTTTCCTGCCATATAAAAAACGCTCCGCAGGGATCGCACTGCGGCGGAAAGGAATATGTCACTGAAGTGACCCGCCGCAGGCGGAGAATCTCATGGAACGAGATTCTTTTTTAATTGCAATGGCTTCCCTTCTCCTGAATATCTCTATAGTGTTTTTATTTCGAGGAGGAACTAACATGATCGACAAACCCAAGGTTGAGCAGGCTGTCCGTATGCTTCTGGAAGGCATCGGCGAAAATCCTGACCGTGAAGGACTGGTCGGAACACCCGACCGTATTGCCAGAATGTGTGAAGAACTTTTTTCTGGTACAGATGAAGCTGCCGAAAAGGCACTTTCCGTTACTTTTAACTGCACCAATGATGACCTGGTTCTGGAAAAAGATATCCAGTTCTATTCATTATGTGAACATCATCTGCTTCCATTCTACGGAAAAGCCCACATTGCTTATCTGCCTAACGGCAGAGTTGCCGGTCTGAGCAAACTGGCACGAGCTGTGGAAGCTTATGCAAGACGTGCCCAGATTCAGGAACAGCTTACGGAACAGATTGCCAACGCCATGATGAAATATCTGAATCCCCGCGGCGTTATGGTAGTTGTGGAAGCAGAACATATGTGCATGACCATGCGCGGTATCAAGAAACCCGGCACTAAAACCATGACCTACGTATGCCGCGGTGAATTCAAGGACAACCCTGCCCTGTGCGACCGCGTACTGCGCATGATCGGTATGTAGGATGGAATCCATGGAACGACCTGAGAAGATCAGGAATCATCCTGTTTTTACAGAAGAGATGGCGCGGATCGCCCGGATGGAAAAAGACCGCAGATACTGCGGCCACGGAATGCAGCACCTTCTTGATGTGGCACGGACAGGCTGGATTCTCACATTGGAAAATCATTATCCTCTTTCAAAAGATGTGGTTTACGCAGCCGCATTTCTGCATGATATCGGCAAAGGAAGGCAGTACGAATTCGGTACGCCCCATCATCTGGCCAGTGCTGAACTGGCTGAACCCGTTCTGAGGGACTGCGGATATACGGAGGATGAGATCAGTGAAATCCTTTATGCCATCCGCCTTCACCGCAAACCCAGCGAAGATGAGATGCCTCTGGTCCGGATTCTGTACACGGCAGACAAGAAAACAAGACTCTGTTTTGCGTGTCAGGCACAGGATGACTGCAACTGGCCTCCGGAAAAGAAAAATCTCCGGCTGGAATACTGATAATGAATTTAATGAATTTACAGATTTACATATGAATCTCTGCAGCAGATTCCGGAATACAGAAAACCTGCCGGGATCTGCTGTTTTACATTTACGTTAATCATACATGAATCAATGAGAGGTATTTTAACATGAAAATCGGAACAAAAGAATTTGATTTGAAGAATCATTGTTATATTATGGGTATCCTGAATGTGACGCCCGACTCCTTTTCCGACGGCGGTCAGTGGAACAATATGGATGCTGCGCTGAAGCATACGGAACAGATGATCGCCGATGGCTGCGATATTCTGGATATCGGCGGTGAATCCACCCGTCCCGGTTATACGCTGCTTTCCGACGAGGAAGAAATCAGCCGCGTGGTTCCGGTTATTGAAGCGGTAAAAAGCCGTTTTGACATTCCCATTTCCCTGGACACCTACAAAAGCGGTGTGGCAAAAGCCGGCCTGAAGGCAGGTGCTGACCTGATCAACGACATCTGGGGCTGCAAATACGATCCCGAAATGGCTTCCGTTATTGCAAAAGCAGGTGTCCCCTGCTGCCTGATGCATAACCGTAAAGAGGCAGTCTACAACGACTATCTGAACGATGTGCTGGACGATCTGCGCGAATGTGTACGCATCGCAAAGGATGCCGGTGTTGCTGATGACCGCATCATCCTTGACCCCGGCATCGGTTTTGGCAAAACCTATGAGAATAATCTGCAGCTTATGAACCACGTGGAGATCCTGCAGGAGCTGGGCTATCCTGTTCTGCTGGGGACTTCCAGAAAGTCCATGATCGGCCTTACCCTTGACCTGCCCGCCGCAGAGCGTGTGGAAGGAACCATTGCCACCACTGTTATGGGCGTTATGAAAGGCTGCTGCATCATCCGCGTTCATGATGTAAAGGAAAACAAGCGCGCCGTTGCCATGACAGAAAAGCTTCTGCAGTATTAAAAGGAGGCCGCACAGTTTTATGGATGAAATCAGAATTACCGATCTGACTGTTTTTGCAAACCATGGTGTTTACGAAGAAGAAGCCGTTCTGGGACAGAAATTTCTGGTTTCCGCTGTAATGGAAACCGATATCCGCAGACCCGGCCTCACCGATTCCCTTGACAACACCATCAATTACGGCGAAGTCAGTCAGGAAATCACCCGTTTTCTTACAAAAAACCGGTTTCAGCTGATTGAAGCCTGTGCCGAACAGCTGGCAGAACACCTTCTGTTCACCTATCCGCTGATCCGGCGCATTACACTTGAGATCAAAAAGCCCTGGGCACCGGTACATCTGCCGCTGGATACGGTATCTGTGAAAATCACCCGCGGATGGCACACGGCATTCATCGCTCTGGGATCCAATATGGGCGACAAGGATGCACACCTGCTTTTCGGCGTGGATGAACTGAAAAAAGTAAAGCAGATTCAGGTGGAGAAGGTATCCTCCTTTATCCGCACAGAACCTTACGGCTACACCGATCAGGACGTATTTTTAAACGGTGCCTGCATGATCCGCACCACCCTGACACCGGAGGAGCTTCTGGACGTCTGCCAGCATATTGAAGCAGAGGCGAAACGCGTCCGCAAAATCCACTGGGGACCCAGAACACTTGATCTGGATGTGCTTTTCTATGATCAGGAGATCATTGCCACAGAACGTCTCAACGTTCCCCACCCCGACATGGCCAACCGGGATTTCGTACTGAAACCCATGGCAGAGCTTGCTCCCTGGTGGGGTCATCCGGTTAGCCACAAGACCATGCAGCAGATGCTGAATGAGCTGAATGCGCGCGGAGAAAACTGAAAGATTGGAAATCAGTGACATCTTCCTTTCCGCCGCAGTACGCTCCACGCGGATTTCTTTATTATATGTATAACATAAAAACCGTCCCCGGCTGTGAATCCTGCAGGATCTGCAGATTTTCACAACTGGGGACAGTTTTTATATCCACTATTCAAATACCAGTCATCAGATTACCTGAAAGGCTTCCATCAGACGGGGAATCATCTGTTTTTTACGTGAAATCACACCGGGGAGGTTTGCTGTTCCCGGATTTCCATCTTCCGGAAGTTCGCCGAGGCCAAAACCGCAGGCAAGAAGCCGTGCCGCATCCTCACCGCAGTAAATCACTTCCGAAGATTCCTTCATGATATTGGTAAGCATAAAGAAAATCATTTTGCATCTCTGCTCTTCGCGGAAACTTTCCACCTCCGCCATCATCTTCTCTTTTGCACCCTGAAGTTCCTCTTCACTCATGGAACTGATCTGCCCCACTGCGAATTCAATATCACCGGATTTGAACTTTTTGAAATCCATGGTAAAAATCTCATGCGCGGAACGGTTGGCCAGATCACTGCCTGCTGCAAACATATTGCTGGCGTATTTTTCAATATCTGTGATTTCTGCAATTTTTGCCAGAGACTGTGCCACCCGTTTGTCCACTTCCGTACAGGTAGGAGAACGGAATGCCAGCGTATCCGACAAAATAGCAGATAACAGAAGGCCTGCAATTGGTTTGGGAATCTCTACGCCATTTTCCAGATACATCTGATAAACGATGGTAGCCGTACATCCCACCGGCTGATTTCTGAAATAAACCGGTCCGGTGGTCTCGATATTGCCGATCCGGTGATGATCAATGATCTCCAGAATCTCTGCGTCTGCAAGGCCGGGAACCGCCTGACTTTTCTCATTGTGATCCACCAGAATCACCTGACGTTTCTGGGCAGACAGCAGATTACGGCGGGAAATCATGCCGGCATACCGGCCCAGTTCATCCAGCACCGGGAAATAACGATGTCGTTTCTCTGCCATGGTTACTCTGACATCATCCAGAAAATCGTTGTATGTGAAGCTGTCGATGGGACCTCTCATCATGAAGTATCCCACCGGAATACTCTGGTTCATCAGACGGGCCAGCGTATAAGTATCATAATCAGACTCAATGACCTTGCAGCCTCTGTCATTGGCAATCTTTTTGATGGTCAGAGATGCCTGAGCACCGTTTGAAATAATGATACAGGCTGCTTTCATCTCAATGGCACACAGCTGGGATTCATAACGGTTGCCCAGCAGTACCACATCCCCTTCATCGATATACTGTTCCATCACATCGGGATTGGCAGCGGCAATCAGCACCTTTCCGCCTTCTACACACTCTGTGGGATCTCCCACAACCATCTTGCCGTTTACCGTTTCCAGAATGTTCTGATAAGGGGTATGGGCTTTTCCCACAATTTCAGCATCGTAAATGTCCATATAGGAACGGGTGATATCCCCCATGGACAGTACACCGATCATCCTGGTGCCTTCCTCCAGAACAGCAAGACAGACTACTTTATGCTCATGCATATATTCCCATGCTTTCTTCATGGATACATTCTCTGTCAGACCATCCAGCTGCTTGATCTCAATATCTTTTACCCGCTGACGTACATCGTCAAGATAAACCGGCGCTTCCACACCAAAATAATCCAGAACATACTGTGTCTCCGGATTCACTGTACCTGCACGGCTTGCCTGATAGCGATTACCGGTCAGAGTCTGTTTTAAATTCGCGTATGCAATTGCCGAACAGATGGAATCTGTATCCGGATTCATATGTCCGACAACCGAAACTGCCCTTTTTGAAGCCATAACTTTGTCTCCTCACGTTCCCAAAAGTAAATACCGGACAGGCGGCTTACAGGAACCGCCCATCCAAAGGTATTTCTATTATCAATCAGCAGAGAAATTTTGTCAACGGCTATTCCTGTACTTTCCCCCTGAATTCAGGCATTTTCCAGCGTACATCACATGCAGATTCATTTTTCCAGCTCTGCCCGCAGTTTCAGAAGCGCCGCCTTTTCGATCCTGCTGATATAGCTGCGGCTGACCTGCATCTGCTGTGCAATCTCCCGCTGGGTATATTCTTCATAACCGCACAGCCCGTAACGCATACAGAGCACCTGCTGCTCCCTTTTTTTTAGACAGGAAGAAAAAGCAGGCCCCAGCTTTTTCAGGTTCTGTTTCATGATCAGCACTTCCAGTGCATCCCTTCCGTTCGTTTCCATAATATCGCAGAGATTGATTTCATTCCCCTCCCGATCCGTACCGATCGGTTCAAAAAGGGAAACCTCCCGGCTGCGTTTTTTATCACTGCGCAGCTGCATGAGGATTTCATTTTCAATGCACCGCGCGGCATACGTAGCCAGTCGGCTTCCCTTTTTATAATTGTAGGTGTCTATTGCTTTGATGAGTCCAACCGTCCCGATGGAAATCAGATCATCCGGTTCTCTGGCTGTTGCGGTGTATTTTCGGGCAATATGCGCCACCAGACGCATGTTGTGTTCGATCAGATTTCTCCGCGCCTGCCTGTCACCCGCAGCCGCCTGCCTGATATATGCCTCTTCATCCCTTGCAGAAAGAGGTTTTTTAAAGGTAATCAGAGTCATGCCGCCTTTACAGCCGTTTATTACAATGTATGCAGGGGACAAAAAGAGGGTGCGGGGAATTTTCCCCATTCCGAAAAAAGAAACGGCTCTGAACAGCAGCTGCAGTATCATCACACATGATCCATCTTCCACGGTTTCCTTGACATCCTCATATAGATGTAGTATCATCTTTTTAGTTGATGCTACATCTATTTTTGTGACAATTCAGGAGGAGAAATACCATGGATGATTCCAGAAGACAGATTACAAAAATTGCAAGAGAAGTAAATAAGCTTGTAATCCGGACTATGAAGGACAGCGGCATCGGTTCCGGTGAAGTTGATCTGATTCATCTGATCCGCCACAATCCGGGGATTTCCCAGAAGGAAGCCAGCCGGCAGCTGAATATGGATAAAGGCGCTGTGGCAAGGCGAACGGCCAGTCTGGAGCAGAAAGGATATCTGACGCGAAAAAATCATCCGCAGGATGGCAGAAGCAGCCTTCTCTATGCAACTGAAAAAGCGGAGCAGCTGAAACTTTCCAAGACCGCAGTGGAGTCTGTATTCTATGAATGGCTGTTTGAAGAACTTGACGACGAGGAGAAAGATGTGTTTGCTTCCATGCTGAACAGGCTGTATCTGCGTTCCAAAAAAGAAAGCCGGAGCGGTTTTCCCCATGTGACAGAACGGCTTTTGCGGGAGGAGGACGGCAATGAACAGAACTGAAGAACATTCCACTGACCGCGTAATGTACTATTTTCGAAAGGAAAAATGGGTGCTTCTTGTTGTGACAGCAACGGGCATCATCTACAATATCGGAATGGCTGCCGGTCCATGGTTTGAGGGACAGCTGGTTCAATGCCTGTGCGACATCATAGCAAAAAAATGCCGCCCTTCCTACATGTGCCGGCTGGCTGCCGCCTATGTACTGACCATTCTTTTCGTACAGTTCATGCGCTATTTCAAGCGGCTTTATGTACGCAGATTTGCCAACAACATCAGCAAAAACATGAAAATGACGCTTTACCGGAATCTGCTGCACCAAAAAAACTCCGAACAGGAAAAAGCCGGTTCCATGATGGCCAAAATCATATCCGATGCTGATGCCTGTGTTGAAGGCATGCGCAAATTTACTACGGAAATTTTCGATACCGGCGTAGTCATGGCTGCCTATCTGGCCATGCTTCTGCACTATGACTGGCGGCTGACACTCCTTTCCATGCTCTTTCCGCCCATCGCCTACTGTCTGGCAGAAAAGCTGAAAGGAGTCGTCACAAAGAATACAGCACAGAGCCGTGAAAGCAGTGCACGCCTGAATGAAGCAACATTGGAGCGCATTACCAATGCCGTAACCTACCGGATCTGCGGGCAGGAAACAAACCAGAATGCAGTGTATGAGCAGTATCTGGCCGATTACGAAGTAAAAGCGATCCGGGCCGGTATCTGGGAAAATGCCATGCAGCCCATCTATCAGGTCATTTCCATGATGGGTACGGTGATGATTATCTGGTTCGGCGGTCAAAATGTGTTTGGTACCGGATGGAGCGTCTGGAACGTAGCTGCATTTACCACATTTTTCTCCTGCTACCATAAACTGGCTGTCAAATCTTCCAAGGCAGCCAAACTGTTCAATGCAGTACAGAAGGCCCGGGTATCATGGACACGGATCCGTCCCTGGCTGAAACCTGTTTCTGAGGAAGCAAAGACAGCCTTCCTTTCCCCTGCTGCACTTTCTGTTAAAAACGTATCCTTTGCCTGGCCCGGTCAGAAGCCGCTTTTTTCCGGCGTGACATTTCATGCTGAACCAGGCGAAATCATCGGTATTACCGGGAAAATCGCCTGCGGAAAATCTACTTTTGGAAAGCTTTTTACAGGGGAACTGGCTTATGAAGGGCAGATTTCTTTCGGAACTTCTGAATTTTCCGGAAAAGGAAACCGGTATGAAGCCTGCGTGGGTTACCTTGGCCACCGGCCGGAGCTTTTCGACGACAGCATTCTGGAAAACATCTGTATGGGCAATCCGGGAGATATCCGTGCGGTGCTGAAAGCCGTCTGCATGGATCAGGAAGTGGATGCCCTGCCGGAAGGTGCCAACACCGTGATCGGCAGCAGAGGCGTACGCCTTTCCGGCGGGCAGCAGGCCCGGATTGCCCTTGCCCGGATACTTTATCACCAAAAGCCGCTGATGATCCTGGACGATCCCTTTTCCGCCGTGGACATGGAAACGGAAAAGCTGATTTTCTCTTCTCTCCGTCTCCGGGCGAAGGACAGCATCATTCTGCTGATTTCCCACAGACTGTCGCTGTTTCCTCTGATGGATCAGGTTCTATGGATGGAAAACGGTACCGTAACCGTATCAGATCACCGGAAACTGATGGGACAGAATGAATCTTACCGCCAGCTTTATGAAGCACAGAACGTATCGGAAAAAGTTCAGGAAATACCGGAAAAGTTCCGAAAACCATCGAAAAAGGAGGATCATGGCCATGCATTCGAATAGAATTTCACAGCTTATCTTTTCCACGATACGGAAAAACCTGTATCTGAGCCTGCTTCTCATTGCAGTGGTCACCGGTGCCGTTCTGTCTGCACTGCTGCCTCCTCTTGTTCTGGAACAAATCGTCAACAGACTTGCAGCCGGTAAAAAACCGGCGTTTTCCATTGCTGTCCTGTATTTTCTGATCACTGCAGTCTCCGGATTGCTGAATGCAGCAAAAGAAATCCTGATCACAGTTTTCGGTCAGAAAGTGACGCATGGAATCCGCACCGCCATGAGCGAAAAACTGAACCGTCTTCCGGCGTCCTATTTTATGGAAAATAACCCCGGCGTGACCGTTTCCCGCTTCGTTAATGATGTAAATACTCTGGAAAACCTGTTTACATCCGGTATTATCAGCATGGCAGCCGATATCTGCAGGCTGGGAAGTATTCTGATCGTTATTTTTACCCGGAGTACCGGTCTGGGACTGATGCTTCTCGCCGCTTCACCGCTGCTTTTTCTGATGACCCGTATTTTTCAGAAACGAATGCTGAAGGCACAGCTGGAGGGACGTGTGGCTGTAGGACGAACCAGCCAGCAGATTCCCGAAACCATGCAGAATATCCGTACAATCCGACTTCTTCAACAGGAAAATTATATGCTGAAACGGTATGGTCAAACCATCGAACAGGGATTTCAGGCGCAGGAACGCTCCAATTTCTACGACGCAGTTTACTCTCCCATCATCATTTCCGTCAGCGCACTGCTGACCGGTATCATGATGGCGGCGGCCGCCCAGAGCGGTGTAATGCAGCAGTTCTTCGGTATGTCTGCCGGTACCGCAGCCGCAGTCATTGCTTATGTAGGCAGCTTCTTCGATCCGCTGGAAAGCATCGGTATGGAAATCCAGAACATTCAATCCGCAGCAGCCGGGATCCGGAGGGTCAGAGAATTTCTGGAAGAAAATGAGAGTAAGAAAAACTTCTGTCAAAAGAAACCGGATCTGCCTCAGAAATCAAAAGCAAAGTCGGAATCAGAAACAGGGTCGGACGAAATCACTGCCGTCTGCCTGTCCGGTATCTCTTTTCGATATAAGAAAGGAGAACCGGAAATTCTTCACAATTTCAATCTGACTGTGAGGGAAGGAGAATCTGTGATTCTTGCCGGCCGCACCGGCGCAGGCAAAAGCACCGTGATCAAACTGATTGCCGGTCTGTACCCACCTACACAGGGATTCATTACAGTTTTCGGCAGATTACCGGAGACGATTCCGGAGACAGAAAAGAGGCATCTCTTTGGATATGTAGAACAGCAGTTTCACCGGATTCCCGGTTCTGTGGGAGATCAGGTTTCTCTTCTTGACCCGCAGGTATCCCATGAGCAGGTCAAACAGGCGCTTCTCCTGACAGGACTCTGGGAAACCGTCAGCTGTCTGCCGGAGGGTATCCATACCCCCTGTACGGAAGACCTGTTTTCTCAGGGACAATTCCAGCTGCTTTCCATTGCACGGGCCATCGTTCTGGATCCCGGACTTCTGCTTCTCGACGAAATCACCGCCAATCTGGATTCCGCCACAGAAGCACAGGTTCTGACCGCTCTGGAAGCAGCTTCCCGAAACCGCACCGTCATCTCCGTCTCCCACCGGCTGTATGGCAGGGAAATGCAGCCGAATACGCGGATCATCACACTGTAACCTTTATTTTCCATTAATTACAAAACCTGCAGATCTACTATCTGTGATCTGCAGGTTTTCGTTATCTCTTTGCTGTCAATTGCCCATTTTTTCATTGGTGATCCGGAACATGAGACGCAGTTCATAATAAATCCGGGGATCCGGAATCACATCAGAAGAATTCTCAGCACTCTCCTTTTTGTTATCAATGCGGTCTTCAATACAGAACATATCCCCTGCCATATTCTCCATCATCTTCTGAATATTGCGGATACCCAGTCCCATACTTTCCATAGCAGTCTCCTCCGGACATTCCGGTGCCATTTTCCGGTTCCGGATCGTAAGCGTCAGAACCTGTACCTTCGTTCCCGCAGAGTGAACCAGTGTATCCTCCTGATGCAGTGTGATCCGTACCGGTTCCTTTCGATCTGCATATTTGCGGATATTGGAGCATACATTGCCTGCAATGCGGCTCATATAGGCGCTGCAGAACAAAATGCTGCGCTCAGGCACACAGATATGCTCCTGAACCTGAAAATGGTCCTGCTCAAGCATGGCGGAAATTTCCGAAACAAATTCATACAAAAGCTCCGGTGCCGCCGCCTGTTCCAGTTCACAGCTCATCTCACGGTCAAGACGGAAATAGGAAAACAGATCATCCATCATAACCTTGATGCAGTTTGCTTTTTCACAGGCTTTATTTATGTAGGTCCGGCATGTTTCCGCATCGGTGGTCCGCTGTTCCTTCAGAAAATCGAGGTACATCATCAGGGCCGTTAAAGGCGTCCTCATATCATGGGACATTTCGGCCACCAGATCGTTCTGCTCTTTCTGCATCTTTTCAATAGTCAGCATCTTATCGGTAAAGGAATGGCGCATATTTTCCATGCTCTCAGCCAGATCCGTCATCTCATCGTTTCCTTTGATCGTGATGGATCGTGACAGTTCTCCCTCCTCCACTTCCTGTACTTCCTGATTCAGCAGTTCAATATAGCGGAATCTGAAATGCGCATATACAAAAAACACCGCCAGAAAAACCACAGAAATACAGATTACGCTTCCAACCAGCAGATAGCTGTAATAAACAGCCGGCTGCTGTGTGTGAAGAGCATACTGCTCTGATGCACTGCACTGATCGATCACCTTTTTCCCGATGATATTAATAATCAATCCGGCCAGCACACACCCCAACAGATCCATCAGAACAAACAGTGTAAACTGCACAGAAAGGGATCCACGTTTTTTTTCCACCGGCTTACCGTTCCAGTTCCTTTGCCGCATCTTCCATAATGCTGATAAGGGGCAGGTGCTGAGGGCAGACGCTTTCACACTGCCCGCACTGAACGCATTCGGAAGGTCTGCCGGATCCGTCTTTTAATTCCATGCCGAAACTTCTTCCCACAGACGCATTATATCCATAAACCTTACATGTATTCAGAAGCTTGATCAGATTGGGGATTTTGATATCCTGCGGACATCCTTCCACACAGTAACGGCAGGCTGTACAGGCAACAGTAGGAATCTGGTTCAGTTTCTCCGTTACCTGATCAATAAGGGCGCTTTCCGCCTCTGTCAAAGGCTCGAAATTCTTCATGACAGCAATATTGTCCTTCATCTGTTCCTCATTGGACATTCCGCTCAGCACCGTCAGCAGGCCTTCATGAGATGCTGCAAAACGCAGCGCCCAGGAAGCATAGGACGCTTCGGGGCGTGCTTCCTTCAGTACGCCGCCCACATCATCGCGGAGAATGGCCAGATTACCGCCTTTTACGGGTTCCATAATGATAACCGGCTTTCCATGCTTTCTTGCAACCTCATATACACCGCGGGACTGCACCTTCTCATTCTCCCAGTCAGCATAATTGATCTGCAGCTGAACAAATTCCACTTCCGGATGCTTTGTCAGCACCTCATCCAGCATCTCGGGTGTATCATGGAAAGAAAATCCCGCATGGCGGATCAACCCCTGCGCCTTTTTCTCCTGAAGCCATGCAAAACAGTCAAATTTATCGTAGATTCCGATATTTTCCTGACTGATGGCATGCAGAAGATAGAAATCAAAATACTGCGCGCCGGTGCGCTCCAGCTGGATATCAAACAGTCTGTCCCTGTCCTCTTTGCTCTTCATCTCCCATGCGGGAAGCTTCGTCGCCAGACAGAACTGCTCTCTGGGATAACGTGAAGTCAGCAGATCCTTCACCGCACATTCCGAATCCCCCCCATCATATACATAAGCCGTATCAAAATAGTAAAATCCGCTGGACAGACATTCATCCACCATACGGCTGGATGTCTCAATATCAATTTTTCCGTCTTTCTTCGGCAGACGCATCAATCCAAATCCCAGCTTGGGAATATCATATAAGTTATCAGTTTTCATTAACGAATCATCCTTTCTCAATAATTACGTATGTATTATCATACCACATCCCGGCCATTTCTTCCAGTAAAGGATTCTCACGTTTTACTTGCAGTTCCATGAAAAAGGTGTACAATGTTACTGTCAAACAAAATCTCACAAAACAGGAGGAAATGTATGGTAAAGGAAAATCTGATGGAAGTGGAATCCCGTGTTCAGGCAGCCTGTGAACGCGCAGGACGCCCCAGAGAAGATGTTCTGCTGATTGCTGTCAGCAAAACAAAACCGGTAGAACTGATCCGTGAAATCATGGAAACCGGTACAAAGGATTTCGGCGAAAATAAAGTACAGGAAATGTGCAATAAAATAGAAGAAATCAGGGAGCCCCTCAACTGGCACCTGATCGGCCACCTCCAGCGCAATAAAGTAAAATACATTATAGACAAGGCATACCTGATTCACTCTGTTGACTCACTTCGTCTGGCAGAGGAAATCCAGAAGGAGGCTGTCAAAAAAAATGTCAGCAAAGTACCTGTCCTGATTGAAGTCAATATGGCTCAGGAAGCCTCCAAAGACGGAATCAACGCTTCCGAAACGGAAGAACTGGTACGGGAAATTGCCAAACTGCCCAATGTGCAGATCCGCGGTCTCATGACCATCGCGCCTTTCGTAGACGATCCTGAAGAAAACCGGGTTCATTTCCGAGCCATGAGAGAACTTCGTGACCACTTAAAAGCCATGAATATCCCCGGCGTGGAAATGAAAGAGCTTTCCATGGGCATGACTAATGATTTTGAAGTAGCCATCGAAGAAGGAGCCACCATGATCCGCGTAGGAACCGCCATCTTCGGAGAACGCAATTACGCAGTAGAGGCTTAGAGGTTACTGCTCAGAGCTTTTAATTTTATGCTTGACAGACATCCCTGTCCTGTGCTAATATTACAGATACGGCAGATATTGTGTATTCTGTATCTGCCCCATTTGACCAGGGCTTGTACTGGTTTCGACGGGGATTTCGAAGTCTGAGCAGCCATCCGCAGACCGTGACTGCGTATCAAAACGGAATTAAAATTAAACGCTGAAGATAATTTAGCATACGCTGCCTAATGGCAGCTGTCGGCCTCAGAGTGCTTACCATCTGAGTTCCCGGCATCGTATTCGGTAAGGAACTTTTGCTCCAAAGCTTTGAGGAGTGAAAAGCATTTATGAAGCTACTGAAGTCTTAAGCCTGTTTCCGGGCGTAAGGCAGAGGGAATGTTAAAACGGAAACTGTGATGGGAGACACTTGGATGGACAGGTTTTCGGACGCGGGTTCGATTCCCGCCAGGTCCAGCTGGCTGATATCAGCTTGAACAAAGGGCGCAGCAATTGGCTGCGCCCCTTTTTGTGCAAATCTATTTGGCGGATATGCCGCACCTCAGAAACACACAGTGTTTTCGAGGCCGGTTCTGAACAGCAATCTTCTTACTAAATCTACTCCAGATTCAGTTCCTTTCCAAGGAAATAAACGGTGATTCCAAAATAGATTACCGATGTAATAATGCACTCAGTGATTGCCAGAATCAGAAAACTGAACACACTGCTGTCCTGCAGCTGCAGAATCGAAATATTGGCCATCAGGAAAGAAATCACAATATTAATAACCACGAAAGCTCCTACCGACATCAGAACCTTATGCTTTTTCGCCATCTGTCCGATGGACATGGATGCAAAATAAACCAGAGGTGAAGTAAGCAGTGTCATCACGCCGTAGATAACACATAATACCACCGTCCCCCCGCTGAAGCCAAATTCATATCTCAATTCAGACCAGAGAGACCGCAGAACAAAGTTAAATGTAATACTGTTCCTCATCTCTTCCCACGCGCCGGTTACCAGCAGGATCAAAAACACAGATACTGCAAAAACAATCCATGTAAATAAACGCCAGACTGCGCCGGACAGTAATTTGCTGACAACATGCTGCCATGGATTCACCGGAAGCGTCATGGTCAGATACGCCTCCTCTGAAACAAATTTGCGGTAAAAATAATAAACAAGGATCAGACCGCTGAACAATACAAAAGCCGTCACCGACAGCCCGAAAACAAACGCAATAATGCCAAAAAGCAGATTAAATACTTCATTGTCCTGCAGGCTGCTGTTCATCGCAAGCGCTGTCAGAATCGCAAATGCTGCCGTAATACCGGCATATATCAGATAAATGGGCAGATAGAAAGCCCCCAGCTCCTTAAAATCATATTTGAACAGCTTCCCTAGCATCTGAATACCTCCCTGAACAGGGCATCTACCGATCTGCCTTCCTTCTCCCGAATCATATCGACAGGGGCAAACAGTTCGATTCTGCCCTGCTTAATAAAAATCACATCATCCAGAACCTGTTCGATATCCGCAATCAGATGTGTCGAAATCAGAACAGTCGCTTCCGGATTGTAGTTGGAAATAATCGTCCTGAGAATATAATCTCTGGCCGCCGGATCCACACCGGCAATCGGCTCATCCAGCACATACAGTCTGGCTTCCCTGCTCATCACAAGAATCAGCTGCAGCTTCTCCAGCGTCCCCTTAGACATACTTTTCAGAGACATCCTGCTGTCAATCTGCAGATCTGCAAGCATAGCTTCCGCTTTCCTGCGATTGAAATCTGCATAAAAATCAGCAAAAAAATCCAGAATCTGATACACCTTCTGCCGTTTATTCAGATAATTCTTATCCGGCAGATAGGAAACCATACCATGCGTTGCCGCCCCGGGCTTTTCTCCCATAATATAAATCTCGCCCTTTGTAGGCGTCAGCAGACCATTGATCATCTTGATCAAAGTGGTTTTTCCGCTCCCGTTAGGGCCCAGCAACCCGATGATCCTGCCGCTTCCCATGGTAAACGTCAGATTGCTGACCGCTTCCACTCCGCCAAATCTCTTTGTCAGGTTCCTGCATTCAAGCAATACACTCATTCTATCACTCCCTTATCCGTCTTCTTTTATTATTCTTCCAATACGCGCCTGATCAGCGCTTCCAGTTCATCCTGTCCGTATCCCAGCTCATCCATCCGTTTCACAAAAGACAGAACCTGCTCACTGGCGATCCGGTACTTAAGAAGCTCCAGCAGCTGCGCATCCTCCGTCACAAAACGGCCGGCAGTTCTCTGGCTGTAAACGATCCCTTTCTCCTCCAGCAAGAGCAGCGCCCGCTGCATGGTATTGGGATTCACACCGGCCTCCATCGCCAGATCCCGGACAGCCGGAAGCCTGCTGCCCCGGGGATAACTCCCCTTAATAATACGCATCTGCACCATCTCAGCCGCCTGCTGATAAATCGGCAGCCCCGACTTAAACTCCCACGCCATCTCATCACCCTTTCACGATGTACTGTTGTACTAATTAAATAATACAACAGTACATAAAAAATGTCAATCACTGCGGTGTCCTTATCTGAACATCAAGTACTGGTTTCCGTTTTACCAGTATCTGTACTTCTTATGTTTGATTACAAGAAACAGTACCGTCACCACTACTGCCATAAACTCCGCAGCAACGATAGAATACCATATTCCATCGAGGCCCCAGATCAGCGGCATGACCATAACTGCGGCGCTTTGGAACAAAAGTGTCCTGAGAAATGATATGAGCGCCGATGTTAATCCGTCATTGAGAGCAGTGAAAAAGGCTGAACCAAAGATAGACAATCCCGCAAAGAGAAATGAAAATGCGTAAACCGAAAAAGCGTGTGCGGTCATCTCCAAAAGCGCCGTATCATATCCCACGAAAATCATTGCAAGCGGTAAACCCATAAACTCGGAAACAACGAACATCATCGCAGACGAAACAAGGATAATGACCGAGCTTTTTTTCAGTAGACTGTTCAGTTCCTTTGTGTTTCCTGCACCGTAGTGATAACTGATAACCGGTGCTGCCCCTGTTGAATAACCAATAAATATTGCGAGGAAAATAAAATTGACGTACATAATTGTGCCGTATGCCGCAACCCCGTCTTCACCTGCATATTTCATAAGCTGAGCATTATAGAGCATGCTGACCAGTGACATTGAAATATTACTCATAAGCTCCGATGAGCCGTTTACACAGACTCTGACAAGTGACTTCCCATCCCATTCAGGCCTGCAAATCTTAAAACAGCCTGCATTCTTCCGGGCAAAATAGATGAGCGGTACAATGCCGCCTACAACCTGTCCGAACGCAGATGCCAACGCTGCGCCAACTACACCCCATTGGAATACCGCCATAAAAAGTGCATCGCCAACCATATTGATAACACCTGCTGCAATCGTGATCATCAGCCCGAGCTTTGGCTTTTCGGCGGTTACAACAAGGCTTGAAAAAGCGTACTGCAGCATAAGGAACGGCAGGGCTGCAAGAATGATTCGTCCGTATACGACACAATGATCAAGCATTTCCCCTTCAGCACCGAGAAATACTGCTATCGGCCTTAAAAAAATGATACTGAAAACCGCAATCACAAAACCGCTGACGAAGGTGGCATATATAATAAGTGAAAAAATTTTCTGTGCTTTATCCCGATTTCCTTCGCCCATCGTTTTTGCAATCAGGGCACTGCCGCCCGTACCGAACATAAAGCCCATTGCTCCGACTACCATTAAAAACGGCATTATAAAATTAACAGCTGCAAATGAAGTTTTGCCAACAAAATTCGACACAAAAAATCCGTCAACCACTCCATAGATGGAAGTGAAAATCATCATAAGGATGGATGGCATTGTAAAACGGAGCAGTCGTCTGTATCCAAAATGATCTGAAAGCTGAATGATCTGTTTCATATTCTCTCCTTATAATTAATTATAAATTCTCAATCTGCCTGCGCAGGGAAGCATTGTGTTTTTCGATCAGGTGAAGATAAAGGTTCATTTCTTCTTCGCTCCAGTCATTGAAAGCATTGCACTCCGCTTCAAACAATTTTGCTGCATTCTGTTTTATATAAGATTTCCCTTTATCGGTCAGGCATACTATTTTAGCCTTTCCTTTTTGTTTTTCCAGATATACAATATCTTCATTTTCCAGTTTTCGAATTGCAGAATTTACTGTCTGTTTACATATTCCAAATGATTTGTAAATATCATGGAGCAGACATTTTTCGCCATTTGTATATATCATATAAAGAACAAAAAGGACACTGTCTGACACCCCCAGCTTCAATGCTGCCTGATGATACAGCGAATCTATGTCCTCCGTTAAACAGTTAATTCTGAAAATTTTTTCATAAAGTTCATTGAGCATATCTGCACTCCCCTCTATAGTATGATTTCGTACTGTTGCAGTATAATACGAAATCATACTATTGTCAATAAGGTCAAAAAAGGCACCACACAAAAACTGTGCAGTGCCTGTCAGCTGAATTTACAGATATTGAATGATCAATACCATTTTTGCGTTCTGTATAACGTATTCATATCCTTATTGTAAATTACAATTAACAATGTTATACTTCTATTCGTAAATTTTATTTTACAATATGTTTATTATATTTTCAAGAAGAGAGCAGTTTATGAAACGTAAAGCACTAAAAGCAGCATTTCCATATACAATACCTATTTTTACCGGATTCTGGTTTCTTGGACTTGCCTATGGCATCTATATGAATGCATCCGGTTTTTCATTTTTGTATCCCATGATTATGAGTCTTCTCATTTTCGGCGGCTCATTGGAATTTGTAGCCGTCGAAATGCTTCTTTCCCCATTTGCACCGGTTCAGGTGTTTATTATGGCGCTTTTGATTCAGGCGAGACATTTATTTTACGGCATCTCCATGCTGGACCGGTTCAGAGGAATGGGATGGAAAAAGTTTTATTTAATATTCGGCATGTGTGATGAAACATTTTCCATCAACTATACGGCTGACATTCCGGATCATGTGGACAAAGGATGGTTTATGTTTTTTGTCACTCTCCTGAATCAATTTTACTGGGTTTTTGCAGCAACCATCGGAGGTCTCATTGGTTCACTGCTCAAATTCGATACATCAGGCATCAGTTTTGTTATGACCGCCATGTTTGTTGTCATTTTTCTGGAGCAATGGTTAAAAGAAAAAAATCACATATCCTCTTTGATCGGGCTTGCTGCATCAACAGTATGCCTGATCTGCTTCGGACCGGATTCCTTTATGATTCCGACCATGGTCACGATCATTGCGATTCTTACGCTGTCAAAAAAGAAATTTGAGAAAATGGAGGTTTAAAAAAAATGACTCTTTCACAACAGATAATAACAATTGCATTATGTATTGCAGGAACAATGCTCACCCGTTTCCTCCCCTTTGCTGTCTTCAATGAAAACAGAAAAACACCGGCATTCGTACAGTATATCGGAAAATTTCTTCCTTCGGCTGTCTTTGGCATGCTGGTAGTTTATTGCCTGAAAGACGTAAGTATATTACAGGGGAATCATGCACTCCCGGAATTCATATCCGTATTCCTCACAGCAGCTCTGCATCTGTGGAAACGCCAGATGCTCCTTTCCATTGCAGGCGGAACGATCTGCTATATGCTCCTCATACATTTTGTGTTTTGAATATGCGGTATCACACCAGCTTCTTTCCCATTTCAATTCTGATTTCATGCCGCTCAGGATCCGTATTTGAATACGCATACATATCAAATCCGATCAATTCAAATCCGTTCTTCCGGTAAAATGCGATTGCATTTTCATTGCAGGATTGTGTTTCCAGAACAGCCATCCGCGCTCCCGATGCTTTTGCAGCTTTTAAAATAGTTTCCATAAGCAGGGTTCCTATTCCCTGATGGCGCGCTGCATGATCAAATATACAGATATTGCTGATGCGAAAACGGTTGTTCCATAATTTATCATGCTGCCCGCAAGAATCATTTCCGGAGTTCAGGCACCAGATTACTATAATATTCCGTTTTCCCGGAGAGCACATCGTCATAGAAGTTTTGTTTCCAGTCAATAAATGAAACTGCTTTCTGCAGTTCCTCAATAGAATGGAGAAGAACTTCTTTTTTTGCTGCAAGAATGACCTTTCGCTCCGGAATCGTGCGTTCTCCTTCCAGACAGAGTGCCAGATATTCCTTCATCTCTGCAATACTCATGCCACAGCTTTTCAGGCAGTTCAAACTCTGGATCCACTTGATGTCATGTTCGTCAAATACCCGATAGTTTCGGCTATCTCGTTTGACATTGGGGACAAGACCTTCATTGCAGTAAAACTTTAAATTTTCATAGGTCATATGAGTCAGGGCACAAGCCTCTTTCATCGAATACATAAAAACCCCCCGATAATAAAAAAGTTCTTGACCGGTAGTAACTACCGGCTGATACAATCATAACACACTGAAAAAAGCAAATCAAGGAGGTTAATGATGGAATATATTACATTGCGCAATGGTGTGAAGATGCCGCAGCTTGGCTATGGTGTTTATCAGGTTACAAAAAAAGAATGCAAAAGATGTGTGCTTGATGCATTAGAGGTGGGATATCGAAGCATTGATACGGCTCAGAGCTATTTCAATGAAGAAGAAGTCGGACAGGCAATTGAAAAATCAGGCATTGACAGGGAAGAGATATTCCTGACTTCAAAAGTATGGATCGAGCATTTTGGTTATGAAGAATGCAGAAAATCCGTGCTGGAATCTATGGAAAAACTGCGCACAGACTACCTGGACCTGATGCTGCTGCATCAGCCATTTGGCGATACTTACGGTGCATGGCGGGCATTAGAAGAACTTTATGACGAAGGAAAACTTCGTGCCATTGGGATTTCCAACCATTATGCAGATAGAATGGTTGAATTTGCGAATTTTACAAGAATTAAGCCCATGGTAAACCAGATGGAAGTACATCCGTTTAATCAGCAGAAAAATTTAAAAGAATGGGCAGATAAATATGATATTCGTCTTGAAGCATGGGCTCCTTTTGGCGAAGGAAGAAACGGACTTTTTAAGAATACAGTGCTGAAAGAAATCGGCAAAAAATACGGAAAGACAACCGCACAGGTTATGCTTCGCTGGCATATCCAAAGAGGTGTGATCATTATTCCAAAATCTGTTCATAAAGAGAGGATGATCGAAAACTTTAATGTTTTCGATTTTACTCTCGATGCTGAGGATATGAAGCTGATTGCACAGATGGATACTGCATCAAGTGCATTTTTCTCACACCAGGATCCGGCAATGGTTGAGTGGTTCGTAAAAATGGTAGAAGAACGTAAATCACAGCATGATTGCACAAAAGAAAAAAAGGAATGGTAACGGGAACATTCCCAGTTCCCGGAAGGACTTCGCATCGCTTCTCCCGGTAATTTTCCGCCTGCTGCATTGCAGTCAGGCCTTTCATAAAACAGCCGGGAGCAGCCGTACATTTATCCCGGCAGGTGAAAAAAGTAAAAACAGCAGGAGAAACGATACAAGTCCTGCAGGGAACATTTCCAGTTCCCGGAAGGACTTCGTATCGCTTCTCCCGGTAATTTTCCGCCTGCTGCATTGCAGTCGGGCCTTTCATAAAACAGCCGGGAGCAGCCGTACAAGTCCTGCAGGGAACATTTTCAGTTCCCGGAAGG
Source organism: Lachnospiraceae bacterium (assembly GCA_028724245.1). GTDB lineage: Bacteria > Bacillota > Clostridia > Lachnospirales > Lachnospiraceae > TWA4. The sequence goes on along the minus strand of JAQYDI010000128.1, from coordinate 168 downwards.
ACTTCGTACGACTGCTCCCGGCGTCACTTTTATCCAACCCCGACTGCACCCCGCAGCCCGGAAAACTACTTCAAAAATCCATTAATAATCTCTTCTTCTGCCTCTTTTTCCGTCAGCCCCAGTGTCATCAGCTTGGTCAGCTGCTCACCTGCGATCTTGCCGATTGCC
>JAQYDI010000127.1 GCA_028724245.1 Lachnospiraceae bacterium | reverse complement strand
TAACTGTTCAGAGTCAACCTCGAAAACACGGTGTGTTTCCTCGGTGTGGCGTATCCGCCAAATAGATTTGTACGAAAAAGTGTTCGTGAATGCAAGCATTCGTCGCACTTTTTGTACAAATCTGCCTGGCTCTGAACAGTTGCAAATAAACTAACAGCAAAATACTTTTTCTGCGCAAACCCCCCCCCGGAATCCCACACAGGATTACCGGGGTAATTTATGTAGGCAAACCACAAAACCAAAAACCCCCGCGGCGCACAGGGCCGCTAGGCCCTGCAGCCTCACCCCCAGTGCTTTCCCCTTCCATCCGTAAAGCGGGCGAGCAATGAATCAAAAAAACAGCCCGATGTCCGAAGCTGTAAGTCCTGCAGCGGGCATTTTCAGCCCGCCTAAGGACTTCACAGCTTCGAACACCGGGCGTCCCGTGGACATCCCCCAGCCCGCATTACCCCAGGAAGAGAAAGCACTGCCTACCCCCTGTTCTGCTGCGCTACCAGATGTTCTGCACCGTATAATTTCCTTAATTTCGGTTTCTCGATCTTGCCGGTTGAATTTCTCGGAATCTCGGCAAATATGATTTTCTTCGGCCGTTTGTAGCGGGGAAGATCCAGACAGAATTCTTCAATCTCCTCCTCCGTACATTCCATGCCTTCTTTTATTTCAATAACCGCACCGGTGATTTCACCAAGACGCTTATCCGGCAGTCCGATGACAGCCACATCCTTGATCTTACTGCATCCCCGCAGAAAATCTTCGATCTGCACCGGATAAATATTTTCACCGCCGCTGACGATAACGTCTTTCTTTCTGTCAACCAGGAAGTAGAATCCGTCCTCATCCTGCATGGCCATATCTCCGGTGAAGAGCCAGCCGTCCCTCAGCGCCTCCTCTGTTGCTTTCGGATCATTGTAATAACAGGTCATAAGGCCGGGACCTTTCACGCAAAGCTCTCCCACATCCCCCTGCTTCACCTCACTGCCGTTCTCATCCACAATTTTGCATTTCCAGCGGTATCCGGGAACACCGATGGCCCCCACCTTGTGGATATTCTCCATACCCAGATGAACACAGCCGGGACCTGTGGATTCGGAAAGTCCGTAATTGGTGTCATACTGATGATGAGGAAAATACTCTTTCCAGCGGCGGATCAGGGACGGAGGAACCGGCTGCGCACCGATATGCATCAGTCTCCACTGATCCAGCTGATAATCGGAAAGCTTCAGGTCACCGCGATCCAGCGCATCCAGAATATCCTGCGCCCAGGGCACCAGCAGCCAGACAATGGTACAATGCTCCTGAGAAATCGTATTGAGAATAATCTCCGGAGAGGTTCCTTTCAGCAGAACAGCTTTGCTTCCCGCGATCAGGCTGCCCATCCAGTGGAATTTGGCACCGGTATGGTACAGCGGCGGAATACACAGGAAAGTATCGTCTCTTCCGGTTTCATGATGCTTCTGCTCCATCTGGGCCGCCTGCAGAAGGCTTGTATGATTATGCAGGATTGCTTTCGGAAATCCCGTAGTACCCGATGAAAAATAGATCGCCGCATCGTCCTCATCCTCAATCCGGACTAACGGTGCACGGCTGGAACAGTCTGCAACCAGCGCATGGTAGCTTTCCGCAAATGTGGGACAGTTATCACCCACAAAAATCAGCAGACGGCGGCGGCTGAGCTTGTCGGCAATGGCCTCAATACGTCCGATAAACTCCGGTCCGAACAGCAGCACATCCACTTCCGCCAGATCAGCACAGTACATGATTTCATCCGATGAAAAACGGAAATTGAAGGGAACCGCAATGGCTCCTGTCTTCAGAATACCAAAATAAATAGGCAGCCATTCCAGACAGTTGAACATCAGGATCGCCACCTTATCTCCCCGTTTCACCCCGCGCTCCAGCAGCATATTGGCTACACGGTTTGCTTTCTCGTCAAAAACGGCCCAGGTAATCTCTCTGCGGTAGGGTTCCGATGAAGTAGGCTGCATCAGATCATATTCCTTCCATGTGGTGCGCCTTGTATCCGGCATCAGCGGATTCAGCTCCACCAGTGCAACCTCATCTCCGTACAGTTTACAGTTTCTCTCCAGTAAATCAGTAACAGGCATAATAAAATTTCCTCACTTTATCTTTCTAATTTCTCCGTTTTCTGCCTCTTTAAACCATTAAAGCAGTCTCGTTAATGAGGATACCATAGATACCGGAAAAAGTCAAATTAATACACTGAAATATTACTTAGTTCCGGCAGTTGACAGATTCCGCAAATTGCACTATTGTTAGTATAAACGATTTAGTAGAAAAGGAGATCCTATTATGTTAAATGCAAAAATGGTGGAACTTGGTACCCAGCGTTCCGTTATCCGTGAACTGTTTGAATATGGAAAGATGCGTGCTGCAGAAGTCGGTGCGGAAAATGTTTTCGATTTTTCCATCGGCAATCCCAGTGTTCCTGCTCCCGACTGTGTGAATGAAACCGCTGCAAAGCTGCTTCAAAACATGGATCCGGTCGTTCTTCACGGCTATACCAGCGCGCAGGGTGATGCCGCTGCCAGACAGGCCATTGCAGATTCCATCAACAGACGCTTCGGCACCGCTTTCGGCGCAGATAACCTTTATATCACTGTAGGCGCTGCTGCTGCTCTGTGCTGCTGTTTCAACGGCCTGACCTGCCCCGGAGACGAATTCATTGTATTCGCCCCTTATTTCCCCGAATATAAGGTCTTCATCGAAGGCGCCGGTGCCCGCATGGTTCTGATTCCCGCGGACATTGAAGCTTTCCAGATCGATTTTGAGAAATTTGAAGCAGCCATTAATGAACATACAAAGGGTGTTGTAGTAAATTCCCCAAACAACCCCTCCGGCGTTGTTTATTCCGAAGCAACCGTGAAAAAACTGGCGGAAATCCTGAACCGCAAATCACAGGAATACGGTCATCCCATTTATCTGATTGCCGATGAACCCTACCGTGAAATCGTATTTGACGGCACTGTGGTTCCCTACCTGCCCAAATATTATAAAAACACGCTGGTATGCTATTCCTGGTCCAAATCCCTGTCTCTCCCCGGCGAGCGTCTCGGCTATGTTCTGGTTCCCGACGAGGCTGAAGATTCCAGACTGGTATACGCTGCCATTGCCGGTGCAGGCCGTTCTCTCGGCTACGTATGCGCTCCCAGCATGTTCCAGCATATCTGTGCCGCATGTGCCGATCAGACATCGGACATCTCCGTATATGAAACCAACAAGAACCTTCTGTTAAAGAGCCTGCGCGAAATGGGCTACCATGTAGTAGAACCCGGCGGTACTTTCTACATGTTCCCCCGCACACTGGAAGCCGATGATGTGGCATTCTGCGAAAAAGCGAAAAAATACAATCTGCTGATCGTTCCCGGCACCGGTTTCGGATGCCCCGGTCACACAAGGATTTCCTACTGTGTACCCACAGAGCGCATTGAACGCTCTCTCAGCGCTTTTGAAGCTCTGGCGAAAGAATACAGATAGGCCGTTCCCATGGTTATTGATTTCCATACCCATACATTTCCCGATAAAATCGCAGGAAATGTAATCGGAAAACTGCAGCTGCTTTCCCGCTCGCGCCCCTATACGGATGCTACCGCAGGCGGCCTGCAGCGCTCGATGAAGGAAGCCTCCATTGATTACAGTGTGACACTTCCCGTCATGACCAATCCGGGTCAGGTGGAAAAGCTGAACACACTGGCAGGAGAAGCCATACCTCATATACAGGAAACGGGCATCATCCCCTTCGGCGGCATGCATCCCGATTATGACAATTACAAGGCTGAACTTCGCAGGCTCCGTGATCTGGACGTTCCAGGCATCAAAATTCATCCTGCCTATCAGAATGTGGATTTTGACGATATCCGGTTTCTCCGGATCATGGATGCCGCTTCTGAGCTGGGACTGATCATTCTGACCCATGCCGGCATGGATATCGGAATACCCGGCCATAATTTCACCTCCATCAGCCAGATTCATCATGTACTCAAAGAAGTCGCCCCCCAAAAGCTGGTGCTGGCCCATATGGGCGGCTGGGACGGCTGGATGGAAGTGGAGCAGGATCTGGCAGGCGCTCCCGTCTGGCTGGACACCGCATTCACCCTTGGCATGATCGAACCTGCCCCCGGTACTGACCGGACGCCGGAAGAATCCATGATGATGACTGCTGAGGATTTTCTCCGTCTGGCACGCAGACACGGCACCGACCGGATCCTGTTTGCCACCGATTCCCCCTGGAGCAGCCAGATCAGGTACCGGAACATGTTTCAGGCAATGGATCTGACACCGGAGGAACGAAGGGGCATCATGGGGGAAAATGCCCGCAGACTGCTGAATCTTACATTGGAGTCAGCAGAGACGCTCTGATCTGAGCCGGTATTGCTGAATATTTCTGATATCTGAATATACATATATACATCTGAACATGCATCTCTGCAAAACAGATATTTTGCAGGGACATCAAAACAGCCGGCGGAAGCAGGTCATATACGACCTGTCTCCGCCGGCTGTTATCCGCTGACGATGTTATATCCGGGCTGCATGCTCCTGATTTTCTCTGCTGTCAGGAGCATGTTTTCGGTTCTCATACTGGATCCAGAAAGTAAGTATCTGTTCCAGACAGTGAAGCATGATCCGCTGATCCGTAACCATAATTTCACAGGGTATCTTCCCCTGATTGATATCATCATGAGCCTGTTCATTGCCCAGAATGCGGATGATGTGCATGTAGCTGATGATCCAGCCTGCAGCAACCTGCTTTCTGGAAAAATCCTCAATTTTTTTGTAAAGTGATTTTCTGGCCGACTGTGGATTGATCTCATTCATCATCAGTTCCAGTACCCGGCGTGCCAGAATTGCCAGATCCAGATACCGGACCTCCTGCTGCTTGATGCAGTCCAACAGCTTTGCAAAGGTTTTGTTCACTTTCGGACGATTCCGTAACCTGATCAGTTCCTGTAAAAGTGCTTCAATCTGCCCCAGTATCTCCCTTGATTCCCTGTCCTTGAAAACATTGACAATCTGATGACCTTCCCGCTTCAATACCTGATCCATCGAATCGCTGATGGCTTTGATTTTTTCATTTTTCTGCTCGACTACGTAAACCTTACGCAGACTGCTGCAGCGCTTCAGTGAAACCGAACCGTACTGAAACAATGCGGAGAGGATCATGGATGCCGGAATTCCCTGGCTGCCCGTTCCGATGAGCGGCATGGCCACCGTTTCAATGTCCGGTGCAAATTTTTCCAGCATTTCCAGACAGATAAACAGATTGCAGATCCGCTCTCTGACCATATTGCCATCTGTTCCGGCACCGGGATGCCCCAAAAATTCCACGCATACAATATACTGGAACCGCCTGTTTTTCATCTTTCCGGAAACCCAGATGCCTTTTTCTTCCCTCATGTCAATAAACGGACTTTGCGCAAGACGGGACACATCAATATCCTGCTGTCTCAGAAGTGCCCCCACCAGAGTGCCCCGGACGGGCACATAATTTCCGGTAAAAGCAGAAATAACAAGAATATCTATTTTTTCATCAAAATCCAGAATATTCCCATGATGCAGTTCAAAGCATTTCTCCCCGTAGGAAGTGGTAAATTCATAACTGTTCCGATAGATATTCACCTGATGGATCAGCCCTTATACAGATTTCTCTTATCGATAATACGTACTGCCTTGCCTTCGCTTCTGGTAATGGTCTTCGGATCTTCCAGAACCACATCAACCAGAATGCCCAGCATGGATTTCAGTGCGGCTACCAGCTGCTTTTCTCTCTGCTCAAGGGTTACAGAGGTATCTGCTGCCATCTCAGGCGTCATCTCAACATGTACCTCGATCGTATCAAAATGGCCGACACGGTCAACGATGATCTGGTACTGAGGCGGGTAATTATTGTTCAGCAGAACGGTCTCGATCTGTGACGGGAATACATTCACACCTTTTACGATCAGCATGTCATCACTTCTGCCCATGGGTTTGCGCATGCGAACATGAGTACGTCCACAGGAGCATTTTTCGCGGGTCAAAGCGCAGATATCTCTCGTACGGTAACGAAGCAGAGGGAATGCTTTCTTGGTGATGCAGGTAAATACCAGCTCGCCTTTTTCACCTTCCGGAAGCACTTCTCCCGTCTCCGGATCAATGATTTCAGCAATGAAATGATCTTCATTGATATGCATGCCATTCTGTTCTTCACACTCGAAGGACACACCGGGACCGGAAATTTCCGTCAGTCCGTAAATATCGTATGCCTTAATGCCCAGAGATTTCTGAATTTCCTGACGCATCTCCTCTGTCCATGCTTCAGCACCGAAAATACCGGCTTTTAACTTGATCTGATCCTTCAGTCCGCGTTCATTGATGGCCTCACCCAGATATGCAGCATAAGAAGGCGTACAGCAGAGAATGGTGGAACCCAGATCGGTCATGAACTGGATCTGACGTTCTGTATTGCCGGATGACATGGGCAGTGTCAGGCATCCTACTCTGTGGGATCCGCCGTTCAGTCCGGGGCCGCCGGTAAACAGACCGTAGCCGTAGCTTACATGGCATACGTCCTCTTTGGTACCGCCTGCTGCCATGATAGCTCTTGCACAGCAGTCTTCCCAGATATCCAGATCGCCCTGCGTATAGAAAGATACGACACGTCTTCCGGTGGTGCCGCTGGTTGACTGAATGCGGACGCAGTCAGTCAACGGAACAGCCACCAGACCGTAGGGATACTGATCTCTCAGATCATCCTTTGTGATAAAGGGAAGCTTATGCAGATCTTCAATTCCCTTAATATCCTCGGGCTTTACACCCATTTTGTCCATTTTCTCTCTGTAGTAGGGCACATTGGCATACACATGCTTTACCTGCTCCACCAGTCTTTCACTCTGAAGCTTCTGAAGCTCCTCAAGCGGCATTGTTTCGATTTCGGGCTGATAGTAATTACCCATTATTTTGTCCTCCATGTATTGTAAATTTTATTGTCTGCAGCTGTTCAGAGGCAGCACACGATAATACGCAGCGCGGATGAACAGCTGCCTGCTTGTTAATCAGTCATTGACTTTATCTCACGCACGTCCAAGGTCAAACGCCTTCAGATTCAGATCCACAAATTTTGCGGGTACACAGGCACGGATCGCTTCCTTCCATGTATCCACGGGAATATCAAAATAACGTGACAGGCGTCCCATAAGCACAATGTTGACTGCCTTTGCAGAACCGGCCTGCTCAGCCAGTGACAGACAGTCCATGGCATCCACCTGAACACCCATTGCTTCCATCTTTTCAATCAGCTGGTCAGGATACTGTGCTGCACCGGTGATAACAGGCATGGGATTGATTTCCTGTGTGTTGACCACGATGCGGCCGCCTTCCCGAAGATATTCCAGCCAGCGTGCTGCTTCCAGTTTTTCAAAAGAAACGATAAAATCCGCTTCTCCCTTATCAATAATAGGAGAATACACCTTCTCGCCGAAACGGACATATGTTACCACGCTGCCGCCCCTCTGGCTCATACCGTGAACCTCGGATACCTTCACATCATATCCCTGTGTCAGGAGCAGATGGCCCAGCAGCTTGCTGGCAAGCAGGGACCCCTGGCCGCCCACACCGACGATCATAATATTCTTAGTCATAATCAAACCTCCTGCGCCTTCAGAGCGTCAAATTTACAAAGCTGCTGACAGACACCGCAGCCCACACATAATGTTGCATCCACACTTGCTTTTTTGTTCTTTACGCTGATGGCAGGACATCCGAGACGCATACAGGATTTGCAGCCTGTGCAGTTCTTTTCCTCCACCTTCAGGGCAGGTTTTGCTTTTACATATTTAAGCAGAGCGCAGGGACGGCGGCTGATGATGACAGACGGTTCCTCTGCTGCCAGTTCTTCCTTTACTGCCGTATCACATGCGGCCAGATCATAGGGATCCACCACGCGGACTCTTTCAAAGCCCATGGCACGGCAGAGAGCCTCCAGATCGATCTTTCCGGCCGGATCTCCTTTGATATTATACCCGGTGGTAGGATTCTGCTGATGTCCGGTCATGCCGGTAATGGAATTATCCAGAATAATAACCGTAGAATTGCTCTGGTTATAGGCAATATTGGCAAGACCTGTCATACCGGAGTGCATAAATGTGGAATCTCCGATAACTGCAACGGTTTTTCCTTCGCTTTCCTTACCGTTTGCCTTGTTAAAACCGTGAACCGCACTGATGGAAGCACCCATACACAACGTCATTTCCATGGCGCTTAAAGGAGCAACCGCACCCAGTGTGTAACAGCCGATATCTCCGAGAACCGTACATTTGTTGCGGGCCAGTGTGTAGAACAGGCCTCTGTGGGGGCATCCTGCACACATCATGGGCGGACGGGGCGGCAGTGCATCATCCAGCTTTTTACCGGCAGGCACCGGAATCCCCAGCTTTTCAGCAATCAGATTCTGTGAAAATTCATCCTCCATGGGGAGAACATCCTTACCGGTTACATCAAGTCCCAGCTGTCTGCAGTGATTTTCGATAACAGGATCCAGTTCTTCAATAATGACAAGCTTGTCCACCTTTGCTGCAAAGTCAAGAATCAGCTTTTTCGGAAGCGGATTGATCATTCCGAGCTTCAGGATACTTGCCTGATCGCCGAACACTTCCTTTGCATACTGATAACTGGTGGAAGAAGTGATAATACCAAGCTTTGTATCTCCCATCTCAACCCGGTTGAAATAACAGTTCTCCGCATAATCGATCAGCTTACGGGTTCTCTCCTCCACAATGGGATGGCGGCGCTTCGCATTGCCGGGCATCATAACATATTTTGCAATATTTTTCTCATAGGGAATCTGCGGGGGAACCACACGGCTTCCGGTCTCCACCACGCTCTGAGAATGTGCCACACGGGTGCACATCTTAATAATAACAGGAGTATCAAACTGTTCGGACAGTTCATACGCCCGCTTTGTAAATTCCAGTGCCTCTGCCGAATCGGAAGGCTCCAGCATGGGAACCTTGGCTGCAATGGCATGGTGCCGGGAATCCTGTTCATTCTGTGATGAATGCATGCCTGCATCATCTGCCACGCAGATCACCATACCGCCGTTCACACCGGTATAGGAGCAGGTATAAAGCGGATCCGCTGCCACATTAAGTCCTACATGCTTCATGCCGCAGAAGCTTCTTTTTCCTGCAAGGCTGGCACCGAATGCCACCTCCATGGCTACCTTTTCATTGGGAGCCCATTCACAGTAAATCTCATCGTATTTTGCTGCTTCTTCCGTCACCTCGGTACTGGGAGTTCCGGGATAACTGGAAACCACGCTGCAGCCTGCTTCGTAAAGGCCTCTGGCCAGGGCTTTATTGCCCAACATCAGCTCTTTCATAGCTACATTCCTTTCCTCTTTATCAATTCCTTTGTATTTCATGAAAGAAGGTCTTATCTCTTACTCCAATCTGCCGTCCTGTTCATCACTGCCATCTTCTTCGTTTTCTTCTCTCGCTTCCTTTGTTCTCCGGATAATTTCAGGAAGACATCCCGTACCGTAATTCAGCATCCTGTTGACCCGGCTGATCGTAGCAGAACTGGCATTGCTTTTTTCCATAATTTCCATATAAACCTTATCGTCCATCAGCATGGAAGCCACTTCATAGCGCTGCTCCATGGCGCGCAGCTCTGTCACTGCACAGAGATCATCAAAAAAATGACAGCATTCATCAATATCCTTTAACTGAAGAATTGCTTCATACATCGCATATTTGCGTTCTTTTGGAGTATTCTTTGCCATAAAATCCCCCTCCTTTTTCTATACCTGTTTATTCTAACATCAATTTCTCATTTGGTAAATACTTTTTTGATTTACAGCGTGAAAGGTTGTGAGGTATCTTGACAAACTGCATGTAATCCGTCATAGTAATGGTATGCGTTATTATTGAAAGCCGGGCTGTTTTACCGAAATAAGCAGATATGGCCCGGTATCCGAAGTTTAGGGAGTAGATTGAAATGAATGAGAAAAAAATTGCAGAGACCAGAGTGGAAACCATTCATCTTGTCCGTCCGGAGCATCTGAATGATGCGGGACGGCTTTTTGGAGGGGTTCTGATGCAGTGGATGGATGAAATTGCGGCTCTGGCTGCCATGCAGTATTATGAGGGAAATGTGGTGACAGGTACCGTGGACAGTCTGATCTTTATTAAGGGGGCGTCCAAAGGCGATGTGGTGCCGCTTACTGCGCAGGTGACCTATACCGGCAGGAAATCCATCGAAGTAAAGGTGGAAGTCCATGTACGTCACCTTAACGGACGCATGGAACTGATCAATCAGGCTTATTTTGTCATGGTAGCGCTTCCGAAGGAGGAAGGAGCGCCGGTCTGCCTGCCCCGACTGATTTTAGAAACCAAAGAGGAAAAACAGGAATGGGAAAACGGCAGCCTTCGGGCCATTCTCCGGAAAGAACGGCGGGCTGATCAGTTCTGAGGTATATTTATAACTGCTTAGATACAGAAGATCCATCCAGCAGCAGACGACGAATGCCGGCATTCACAAGTCTGCTTCTGGATGGATCCATTTAGTTCTGAACAGTTACGTATATTCGTTCTTCAGATACTGCGCAATTATGCTTCAAAGCCAATCAGAATACCGCCTTCTTCCGCATAATAACTGCACAGCCCGCTGGTTTTCATCATGGAAATATGTGCTTCGGGGAAGGATACATGGATTGCCTTTGCCAGTGTCATGGCTTCTTTTTCATTGAAGCTGTGGGCAATGATCAGCCTGCCGTCACGAAATCCCGCATTGGCAAGAGATGCCAGAATCTGCGTTACCGCTTTTTTGAACCCGCGGCATTTTTCAATCACTTCCAGCGTACCCTGCTCACTGGCATTGCCGACCAGGCGGATTTTCATCATGCCTACCATGGCACCGACCACCTTGCTGACACGTCCGTTTTTCACCAGAGTATCCAGATTGCTCAGCATAAACATAAGATGGGTATGTTCATGATATTCCGTAATCTTTTCACAGATTTCATCAAATCCAAGTCCCTCGCTGATCAGTTCATTGGCTTTATACACCAGAAGTGAAATCTCCGGCCCTGCGGAAAGAGTATCCAGAATAAAGATTTTCTTTTCCGGATGTTCTTCTTCCACCATATATTTTGCCGTCAGCGCACTGTTGAAGCTTCCCGATAAACCTCCCGTCAGTGAAAATGCCAGCGTATAATCAGCCTTCATAAAAGCATCTGCCCATTCCTGAGGTGCCGGACACGCACTGGAACTTCCGCATCTGGATTCGTGAAGCATATCCAGCAGCTCACGGGGATCGTTCTGACCATCATCCACAAATTCATAATCACCCGTAATGATCTTCAGCGGTACCCGTTCATATCCTGCGTCCGCTGCAGGTGCCTTCAGTTTCTCCAGATCGCAGCCGGAATCCACCACAATATTCCATTTCATATCTTTCCTCCTTGCTTTCCATCAGGAACGATAATCGCCATTGATCTTTACATAATCATAAGTCAGGTCGCAGCCCCATGCTTTTGCTTCGGCTTCCCCCTGCATCAGATCGATATTGATGTAGATTTCATCTGCACTCAGTACCTCGCTGGCTTTCTCTTCGGAGAACGGAATGCCTGCACCGTTGCGGCACACGGAGATTTCGCCTTTATCGGATGCCAGATCTACAGATACTTTATCGATGTCAAAATCAGCTTCCGCATATCCGATTGCACAGAGAATACGGCCCCAGTTGGCATCCTCACCAAACATGGCGCATTTGAACAGAGGGGAACGGATGACGGATTTGGCAACAATGATTGCCGTATCCTGATCCGGTGCGCCCTTCACGGTACACTCCAGCAGCTTGCTGGCACCTTCTCCATCCTTTGCAAGCATCCTTGTCATGTTCATCAGAACCAGATACAGACCTTCTTTAAAGGTATCGAATGCCGCACCTTCCTCACAGATCTCTTCATTGCCGGCCAGACCGTTGGCCATCACACTGACCATGTCATTGGTGGAAGTATCCCCGTCAATACTGAGACAGTTATAAGTAACCTTTACGATTTCACTCAGCGCTTTCTGAAGCATCTGAGAAGAAATATTCACATCGGTTGTGACAAAATTCAGGGTCGTTGCCATATTGGGATGAATCATGCCGCTGCCCTTGGCCATACCGCCGATGGTGCATACGGTGCCATCCAGTTCAAAACGAACTGCAACTTCTTTCTGGAACGTATCTGTAGTCATGATGGCATTGGCAGCTTTTCCATTACCGTTTTCAGAAAGTCCCTCTGCCAGAGCCTTCATATGTGTTTCAAACGGCTCAATAGGAAGCGGCTGACCAATGACACCGGTGGAAGCAACGATCATCTCATTGACCGGAATGCCCAGTTCTGCAGCTGCCAGTTCACAGATACGCTCTGCCTTTTCTTCTCCATCCGCATTGCATGTGTTGGCATTCTTACTGTTGACAACCACACCGCGCGCCTTGCCGCCGGTTGCCGCCAGATGCTTTTTCGTCACCAGAATCGGTGCGCCTTTCACCTTATTCTGCGTATAAACCGCAGCAGCATTGCACATGGTCCGGCTGAAAACCAGACCAAGATCATTCTTCTGCGCATCTGCATTCAGGCCGCAGTTCAGCCCATTGGCAGTAAATCCCTGTGCAGCGCAGACACCGCCTTCTATGTACTTAAAACCATTTTCTTCTTTCAACATCACAGCACCTCTCTATTGAAAAAATCATACAGGGACAGGAACCTCTTATCTTTATGAGTCCTGTCCCGTCATAGAAAGAATTTATAACATCCCTGTGAAAAAGTCAAGCATGTATTCCTGCAGACGCACCGGTCCCATGCGGAATCATGATTTTATGATAAAATTACAGCATCTATATGTACTGTTTCGATATTATTCTCCGATGGACAGGGCAGCCCCGATCGCGCCTGCAAAACGTCCCAACGGATCGGTCCGCACTGATTTTCCCAGTTTTTTCTCCAGCTGGCTGCGGAAATATTCATTGCCGCACAGCCCGCCGGTCAGAAAATACTGCTCGCTTTCCACACCGGAAATCAGCTGTGCTACTTTTGTAACCACCGATGAGATTATACCGTTGGCAATATCCTCCCTGCTGGTTCCGCTGCCGATCAGACTGATCACCTCCGATTCCGCAAATACGGTACACATGGAACTGATCGTTATATTTTTCCCTCCTGAGGCCAGCTCTGCCAGCTCATCCAGTGATACCCCCAGACGATTTGTCATGATTTCCAGAAACTTTCCTGTCCCTGCTGAACATTTATCATTCATAAGAAATTTGAACACGCGGCCCTTCCTCTGCTGAATGCCCTTTGTATCCTGTCCGCCCACATCGATCACCGTTCCATTTTCCTGAAAAAGATAGTACGCACCTTTTCCATGGCAGGTAATCTCCGTAATGACTTCATCCGCATAGGGAATGGAAATTCTTCCATAGCCCGTAGCTGCAAAACGTGCATTTTCTTTTGTAATCCCCTGACTTTTCAGCATCCCAAGAATCTGCTGCGACGTTTCCAGTGTGCTGTAGCCGGTGGGCTGCATCCAGTTCCCAATGATTTTATCTCCCTCCATGAGAACAGTCTTCGTTGCACTGGAGCCCATATCGATTCCAACCTGATACATTGCCAAAATCCTCCTTCTCTCGTTCCATACAAAAAGTATACACGCAAAAAAATAAATCCGCGAGCATTTTTTATCAGCTTGTGCAAAGTCCGATAAATGCTGCGGATTTATTAGAATTTCCTATAAATGCAGGCCTCAGTCACGCCTGCCGTTTTCACCGTTATTACCGGAAGCCCAGAATTCTCAGGTGTTCTTCCGTTTCGATAAATTCCTTTCCGTGATTCGTTCCGGTAAAAACTGTTTTGCCGTCTTTAAAAGCAACCAGTGTGGTAAACGGAACCGGCTGCCATGAAAGATCATCCAGCGGTTTGGTCGCTACCACCGTATAATCCTCCGTCTGCCGGTAAAACAGATCATCTTTTTTATTGGTATGGGCATACATATATTCACCGTCAAAAAGCAGTATATTCAGACGATTGCCTTCCGACATCTCGCAGACCATCTCATCCAGCATGGCAAAACGCGTTTCTGCATCAGGCCTCCGTCCGGCTTCTGCCTCCGTCCGGTTCATCCGGTCCACCAGATACATCAGGATTCTTTCCGTATCCGTAATACCGCTCTGCAGCTCCTTATACGGTTCCAGCGGTGCAAATTCAAAAATCGCACCATTATGCGCCATGGTCCATCTTCTGCCGCTGATTTCCTTTTCCGTAAACGGATGACAGTTGCAGTACTGCATACTTTCCGGAACTGCATGACGAATATGAGCCAGAGCATGAGCTGTCACTATGGGCTGTGACAGCCGGTTTTTCAGATAAACACTGGAAATCGCCTGCACCGGTTCTTTTTCAATATTCACCTCATTCCCATCCATAACAGCCAGTCCCCAACCATTGGGGAATTTCGCACTGTGGCTGTAAAGTTCTATCAGCCAGGCATTAATCTCCACCGGCTTCTTTGCGCTCAATCCAAAGATCTCACACATGTTAATCCCTTCTTTCCCTCAAAACGCTGCAAATGTGTGTATCAGTATACCATTTTCTTCCTTTTCATACAAGTATGCAAATGAGAATTACTTTTCAGCCCAGGCACTCAGGAGCACTTTTTTGTGCAAATCTATTTGGCTCTGAACAGTATCAAAATTGCTTTTTTCTCCAGGATTTGTTATAATAAATGCATCAATTCCCGGGGTGCGACCGTATGCTCCGGAGATATTTCGCAATGATCTACAAGGAGGATAAACGTATGCAGAGAGTTTTTGATTTTCTTAAAAAAGCGGATACTTATTATCTGGCGACCATGGATGGGGACCAGCCCCGAATCCGTCCTTTCGGAACCGTTGATCTGTTTGAAGACAGAATCTATATTCAGACCGGAAAAGTAAAAGCTGTTTCAAAACAGATGGAAAAAAATCCGAAAATTGAGATCTGTGCCATGAACGGCGGAGAATGGATCCGCGTGGAAGCAACTGTTGTCCGTGACGAAAGGGTAGAGGCAAAGGCGCATATGCTGGACAACTATCCGTCTCTGAAAGCAATGTACTCACCTGATGACGATAATACGGAGGTTCTTTATCTGAAAGATGCCACCGCAACCATCTCTTCCTTTACAGCAGAACCTGTAGTGATCCGGTTTTAAAACAGCAGCCGGCTTTCGAAAAAAAGCCGGCTGCCGTTTTTTAATTATTCCAGTGCAATTCCCCTGTACTCCAGTTCTTCCAGTACAACGTTCGCAACATCGATCAGATCCTTCTTTTCCTCTGGTACACAGACGCCGTACGGCTGTCTTGCAAACCTGTCAGGCAGGATTGTCATACTGCTGTCCCGGTATCCTTCCAGAATACTTCTGTCCACAGCAAATGCATCTATCTTCTCATTTTTCAGTGCATCATACAGGGCATTGTATGTATTGTACTCCACAAAAATGGGATTGACAGAAATATCATTGGCTTCCGTGTACCTGATAAATGCTTCCCTTGTTGTAGCATTCCGGGGTATACCGATGATTTTCCCGTCAAGCTGCGTAATCGATGTAATGGCTTTGCTGCTGATACTGCGCTCATCTCCGGGTTCGGAAAGTACCATCAGACCAACAGAATCCACATGATACGGGTCAGAAAACACATATTTTTCTTCCCGTTCATCTGTAATCGTAACTGTAGCGATCAGACAGTCCACCGTACCTGCTTCCAGAACATCAAAACGATCTTTCACCGTCACGGCTGTGAAACGAACGATATCATGTTCTTTCGCTTCCGTGTAATCCAGACCGAAAATCTTCGCCGCCACATAATATGCCAGATCGATTTCCAGCCCTTCATACGTGCCTGTCTCCCTGTTATAATATCCAAAACCGGGAACATCTGTTTTGCAGCCCACCCGAAGATACCCGCGGTCAATAATCTCCTGTATCTGATCTGTGATCCCGATATCAAAGTTCTTCTCCGCAGTAGTCTCCGGCTCTTTCCGTGAATCCACGGAAAAACTGCAGCCTGTCAGCAGCAGAGACGCCAACAGCATCACGCATAATAATGCGCTGCCCATTCGTTTCATCAGAACTCACTCCTTATCCGCAACAGGCAAATGCCCGCCTGTCTTATGCCGTCTTATTTTACTTCTACAAGTTCGATTCTGAAATTCAGTTCTTTTCCGGCCATTTCATGATTTGCATCCAGAGTAATGGTTCTGTCATCCTTTGCTGTAACCTTAACCGGGAAGGGCTGTCCCATGGAATTTGCCAGATAAACCTGCTGGCCAACCGTCAGACCTTCAGAACCGGGAAGCTGTGCAATTTCAAATGTCATCACCGCATTGGGATCCGGCATGCCGTATGCTTCTTCCGGCATCAGATGAACATCTACAACCTGGCCCACTTCCATATCCACAACAGCAGCGTCAAAACCTCTGATCATCATGCCTGCGCCGCATACAAATTCCAGCGGTTCTCCACGGTCATAAGAAGAATCAAACTGTGTACCGTCGTTAAATGTACCCTTATAATGAACTCTGCATGTTTTTCCTGCATTTTTTCCTTCCAGCGTAATGTGTCCGCCGCATCCGCCGCAAGAATGACCATCCTCATGTCCGCCGCATCCATGTTCTCCGCATCCGTGTTCTCCACAGGAATGTCCTTCTTCATGATCATGATGATTACAGTTGGAACCGGTTGAAATCAGTTCTCCTCTTAAATACTTCTCAACCACTTCATCTGTATTGCCTTCTGCTCCTGCAACCAGTTCAATCCCGGCTTCTTCCAGTGCAGCCTGTGCACCGCCGCCGATACCGCCGCAGATCAGAACATTGATTCCTTCACCTGCAAGAACTCCCGCCAGTGCTCCGTGTCCGCTGCCGTTGGAGCTGATGACTTCACTGGAAAGCACCTTGTTGTCTTCCACATCATATACTTTAAATTCCTCAGTTCTTCCAAAATGCTGAAATACATTGCCATTGTCATAAGTTACTGCAATTTTCATTTCAATTCCTCCAAATAATTGTATTTTTCATACTCCGATTCAGTTTATCACAAATCTGAGAATTTCTCCACAGGAAAATCAACATTATCCAAATACGGCAATTCTCCTGCTGCCGTCCTCTGTTCCAGCTGCAGAAGAGCTGCTTTCATTTCAAGACCGCACCCATATCCAACAAGCTTACCGCCGGTGCCAATGACTCTGTGACACGGCACAACGATCATCATCGGATTTCTATTATTGGCCATCCCCACCGCTCTGCATGCTCCCGGATTATGGATTGCGGCTGCAATTTCTTTATATGTTCTGGTTTCACCGTAAGGAATTCTGCAGAGTTCTTCCCACACTTTTTTCTGAAATTCCGTTCCCCGCAGTTCATATGGAAAATCAAATGTTTTTCGTCTGCCCTGCAGATACTCTGTCATCTGCCCGTACACAGTATCCGTAAGCTCTGTCCGTTTTCCTTCTGTCTCCATTTCGTCCATTTTCTTCAGACAGGTTATGACACCGCCGTCATATCCGATTTTCAGAAAACCAAACGGAAAGGGATATACAGCATATGCATCCGTCTTCATCATCTTCTCATTTTGCCCCTTTCTTACTGCATGCAATTCATCACCACGCTGATCATCATTTCCTTTTCTTCCGGTCTCGATTCAGCGATCATGATCGTAAGGGCTACCAGTGTTGAATCCGCGATTTTCTTTTCTCCATCCACAAACAACGCATCATTTTTATCAAGAAAATACAAAAACATCGTTGCCGCGATTCTTTTATTCCCATCAAAAAAGCTGTGATTTTTCGTAATAAAATACAGAAGATTTGCTGCTTTTTCTTCCAGGGATCCATACAGTTCCACGCCCGCAAAAGACTGATAAATATTACCGATACTTCCTTTGAAGGAATCATCCTTCTCTTTACCGAACAGATCTGATTCCGCACCGAAACGCATACTCTGGATCACTTCCATACATTCTTCATATTTGAGAACATATGTTGTTTTATTCCCTTTCGGCCGAGTCATATTCTGGTGGTCGTAGGCGTCCAGAAGATCAAGTGCCCTGCTGTATTTTTCAATTACCGAAAGCACCTGTCTGCTGTCCTCCTGTTTTTTTCCGATCGGTTCTTCTTTCGGCCCATCAGAATTCTCATGTTTCAAATTCATGACATAGATCTGACAGGGATTCCATTCATCCCATAATGTCGGCAATACTTCAAATTCTTTAAAGCCAAGAGCAGTGTAAAATCGATTTGTTCTGTCATATTGCTCGTATTTCCCCATTTGAACGGTTTTTACCTGAATAAAAGAGTATCCCTGTTCTTCTGCAGCGCATTTCGCTTCTGCAAACAGTTCTCTGCCGATTCCTTTCCGATGAAATTCCTGCAAAACAGCCATAACATATATTTCTACAGTATCATGTCCCGTTTCCTTCAAACTGAGAAAACCCACCGGCCTGTTTTTATCGTAAGCGCAGAAGAACATCAAACTGCCGCTGTCCCGGATGTATTCTTCTCTCGCTTCAGGAATCCCAAACCAATCCGGAAGTGCCTCCAAAATTGCCCGTGCAATCTGCTGCTTTTCCAAAATATTTTCAATCATCTGTATCTTCATTAAAATATTCTCCTTCATACACATTTGATAAACAAATCGCAGCATAACAATGCCGATTTCCGGATTCTTAAAACCGGAAGTTTATTTGACTGTTATCCCGATTTAATCAACTACTTTTTCCATCTGCCTGACAGGAAAAATACGCCGCCGATCAGCAGAGGCATCATGCCTGCAACGCCATCACCGTACCAGAAACCTTTGGGACCCATTCCCATAACAAAACCAAATATGTAAGAACATCCGATTCTGGCAATTACACCGTCTATAATTGCAACCAGAAGATTTAATCTGGAATTGCCGGAACCATTGATAATGGAAAATGCAAACGTTCTTGTTGCAGCCCCTGCAAAACATAAAATTGCAGGGCCGATAATAACTGCGGCTTCTGCCAGAACATCCGCATCTGTTGTAAACATACTGATGATAAAATCCGGAAAAACAAGCAATAGTCCGGATGAGATACATGCGATTACAGAGGAAAATCCAAGAGACCATGCAAGAATTCCGGGAACACGGTCATACTTTCCGGCACCGATATTCTGGCCTGTCATGGACGCACCGGCTGTAGTAACCGCATTCGACAGAACACTCATCATCATATTCAGCTTACTCAGAACACCTGCAATGGCAGAATATACAACACCAAATGAATTAACCCATGCAGCAACAACCGTTTGAGAAATCGTAATAGCCGCAGACTGAAGTGCCATTGGTATACCGAGAGTAATGATACTGCTCATTGCTTTCCGATCAGGTACAAAACTCTCCAGCCTGAAATCAAAACCAAAAGACTCCCTGTTCCGGTACAGATATGAGATTGCAAACAGGAAACTGAAAGCCTGCCCGATAACCGTTGCCAAGGCGGCTCCGGTTACTTCCATTTTTAATACGGCAACAAAGAAAATATCCAGAACGGTGTTCATAACTGCAGCAATTGAAATAAAGATAAAAGGGCGTTTGGAATCCCCCATACCACGCAGAATTGCACTGACACAGTTATATCCATAGATGAATACCAGTCCCAAAATACAGATCATGGTGTAATCCATGGTATAATCGAAAGCTTCTGCAGGAGTATTGATCCAGCTTAACAGATGATGTCTGATACAGAAACAGGCAGCTGCTATGGCCAGTGCAATAAAGAACAGTACGGTAAATAAGGTACCTATAATTTTCCTGACCTGATCCATATTCCTCTGTCCGACGCTTCTTGCAATCAGAATCTGCCCGGCCGATGAAAAGCCCATGGCAATAAAAGTCATGATCTGAAGGACATTGCCGCCGATGGAAACAGCCGACATACCGGTTTTGCCGATAACCTGACCAACAACGATCATATCAACGATATTGTAAATCGCCTGAAGTGCATTGGACACAAATAACGGTGCTGCAAAAGAAAGCAGCAAAACAGGGACACTGCCCGAAGTAAGGTCTTTGACCATTGATTTCTGTTCTTTTTCACCTGAAGTGCGTGATATTTGCTGTGACATTTTTCTCCTCTTTTCCTGATAATTATTCTCCTTATTTTCCTGTATCATTTTTCTCTGTCAGTTCTTCATACTTTAATTGATACTCAATTAACCTTGGAATATATTCCGGCGGCTTCCTGCGTCCCGCCTCCCAGTCCTCTACGGTTCTGAGCGGAATTCCAACATGCAGTGCAAAGTCTTTTCTCGTCATTCCGGTTTTTTCTCTTAATTCTCTTATTTTATCTGCTGCTTCCATTATTATCTCTGTCCTTCTTTTTCCTTATCATATCATATTTCATCATATTTCGCAATGCGTGGTTTTAAAAAGGAACTGTCCCACTCCGTCAAATCCATATTTTTCATATATTCATTTGTGCTGCCGGTTCTCTTTGATTACTTTACAGGGATTTCCTGCTGCAATTACATCATCAGGGATATCCCTGGTTACAACACTGCCAGCTCCAATAACAACATTTTTCCCTATATGAACTCCCGGAAGAATTGTAACATTTCCACCGATCCACGTATCGTCATCAATCCTCACTGATTTTGCCTGTGTTTTGAAGTAATTTCCTTCTTCAGATACGGTAAAACGATCTGCGGTATGTGCCGGATGAAATGTTGTATATATTTTTACATCAGGCCCAATCAGAACCCGGCTGCCAATGAAGATATCCGCAGCATCCAAAAAAGTACCAGAGGCAATCTGCCTCTGGCAAAAACATAATAGAATATTATTCCGCAGCATCCACGATGTTTTCAATAAAAATCCCATACCCTCTCGTCGGGTCATTCACCAGCACATAGGTCACCGCACCCACCAACTTCCCGTCCTGAACAATCGGACTGCCGCTCACGAGTAATTGTCATTATGGACAACAGATTTTAGACGCAAAACAGTCATACGGCGAAAGCACACGGTTATTTATGTATATTCTTATTCAACTTGGCAAACTTCCTGTTATCATTTCTTATTCTACAGTAAACTTTGTCCATTCTATAT